>JAFQFS010000157.1 GCA_017398585.1 Clostridia bacterium | reverse complement strand
TACCGCCTCCGTGGCATTTCACTTTTCTGGACGATCCCAACCCGCCGAACATGTGGAACTTCCGCCCGATCGCCGACCTTCCGCAGACGTTCCGGTTCGCCGACCCGGCATCCGGACCGGTTTTCACATTCGCGGAACTTGCCGATCTGCCCCAGACGTACACGCTCGCGGAAGTGTATGCCGGGCAAAGTTTGGAAACCGTTTTGAGGGTGCATTAGCTGTTAGCTGTTAGCTGTTAGCTATTAGCTGTTAGCTGTTAGCTGTTAGCCATTAGCTGTTAGCCATTAGCTGTTAGCTGTTAGCTAGAAGCTAGTAGCTAGTAGCTAATAGCTAATAGCTCAAGAAAAAAGAAAGGAAAAAGATGATCACCATTTCAGCCTCCGGAAGTCTGCATATCCGCGGACTGTTGACCAACTGCGACGGTGAACCGGTCCAGACCGACGACCTGTCCGCCATTTCATTCTCGGTGTTTGAGTATCTTCACCCGGAAAACACCGTCGCGGATTACACGATCCTCGACGTTCCGCTTTCCGCCGTCCTTGACACTCCGGCCGAGGATGCACACGGCACGAAGTATAACATCGATTTTAATCCGTACATTCCCGGACGCCCTATGTTCCCGAAACGTCAAACTTCCTACATTGCCGAAGTCGTTTTCTGGGACGCGAACGGGAAACCGAGTGCGCACCAGATTCAAATTGATGCGATATAAAGAATATGAAATATTAAAAAGTTTTTGAAACGGGGGTCTGGGGGAGAAACAATTTTCAAAATGTTTCTCACCCACGGGCGATACGACATGACGGGCAGCCAGACGACTCTCGAAAGAGTGTCGTCGCGCGTGGGATGCGACAGCCCGCAGACTCTGAAACCTGGGAGGTGACGCGTCCCGCGTCACTTGAAAACCGCGGAATAATGCACGATCTCGCACAAATTGAGAAGCGACGCGAGACGCGCCGCCTCCCAAACTTGGAAACCTCTACGCGAAAGTACCCTTCGGGAACTTTTTGATCTGCGCTACCGCGCACAGGCACGAAACCGCTCACGATGTTCGCTCCGGTGAACTTCATGACCTGGCGAAGTGACCAACGGGAACTTTTTGATCTGCGCTTCCGCGCACAGGCACGAAACCGCTCACGATGTTCGCTCCGGTGAACTTCATGAGTTGGTGAAGTGAGCAACGCGAACGGGTTCATGCACTCGCGCGGAAGCGCTATTCGCCGCCGGTCGTACCGGCCTCAGGCTCCCCTCCTGGAAAACTTTTAATATTCAGAATATTTTATATGCAGAAAGGATCACACAATGCCGAGTTTTTTCAACGCCGTCCGCCGGTGGATCTTCCGCAAACCGCCGCCCGAAAAAGAAGTCCCGCCGCCGTGGCATTTCACATTCCTGGCCGATCCCGACCCTCCCAACACGTGGACCTTCCAGCCTTACGAACTCCGGCAGACGCTCCAGTTCGCCGACTCGGCATCCGGACAGACATTCCAACTCGCGGACCTTTCCACCCTGCCCCAAACGCACACCTTCGCGGAAGTGCACACCGGGCAAAGTCTGGAAACCGTTTTGAGGGTGCATTAGCTGTTAGCTGTTAGCTGTTAGCCATTAGCTGTTAGCCATTAGCTGTTAGCCATTAGCTGTTAGCCATTAGCTGTTAGCCATTAGCTGTTAGCCATTAGCTGTTAGCTGTTAGCTAGAAGCTAGAAGCTAGAAGCTAGTAGCTAGTAGCTGGAAGCTAGCAGCTCAAGAAGAAAAAAAGGAACGAAAATGTCAACTTTCCCAACATCCACAACCACCATCCCATTCAACTGTCCGACCTGCGGATGCGGGGAACAGAAATGCCATACCGCGTGGGTACACTGCAGGTGTTGCGGAAATGAATCTTTTCTGTTCGGAACGGAAACTGAGTTCAGGAGCGGTGATCTCGACTGTCCTGAGTGTCAGGAACCGCTGTGGGTATCCAACTGTTCCGGACATATATATCCCAGCGGGGCCGTCGATACGATCTTCTCGTACACTCCGATCGGTGAGGAACTCGGCTACAGTTACTATCGCGCCGTACATAAAACACTTGGCGTTTATCGTATCTGGGATGATCTCGTCGCTGCGCTGATGTTCAGTGATGATAAAGAGATCATAGATCATTGCGGGAACATTTACGAAAGAGGGGACTCGGAATGAATTGCCAACTCCGGAAAGAAGATGAACTCCACGCCGTGTGCACAGTCTGCGGAAGGCGCATCCGGACGAAAGATCATACGCAGGTCCGGGTGAAATGTCCCGGAAAACACGGACTTTCCGCCGCTGGAAAGTTGAAAAACTACGCGCGGGCGGTGACTCGGCACATCCTCACCGGCTGCGAAACGCGGACGGATGAAGAAGTCTCGGACCTTCTCAACGTCTGCCGGAATTGCGAGTTCTACCAAAACGAAACCTGCACCG
>JAFQFS010000156.1 GCA_017398585.1 Clostridia bacterium | reverse complement strand
TGCTCCCGAAAATCGCGGATTTCTTCCATGTTTCCATCGACACGCTCTTTGCCAGAGACGTGATCGCCACCGGTTCCCTCTGGAACACAATTTTTGAAGCCGTCCACAGCGTTCCCGCGGAGGAAGAGATGGATAAAGTGATGGAGATCTGCGCTCTTCTCGTCAATGCGCTCAGCACGGACGATCCGAAGGAAGAACCTTCTGATCTTTCCCTCGACGAAGAAACTACCGCAGTCCTTCTCAGCGTCCGCCACGGACAGGGCGTTTCTGTCGCCCATAAATCCACGCTTTCTTCGTACTTTTTCCATCTGCCGCCGTTTGCCGATACGGACGCGGCTCTGTTCCGGAACAAAAACTACCCCGCTCTCTTCCGTGACCTTGCGGATGAATCCTTCTTTGAAGCTGTCCGTTTCCTCATGACACGCGAATCCCGTCGTTCTTTTACCCCGAAACTCCTGACCAAACAACTCGGTTTCAGTGAAGAAACCGCAGAAAACGTCCTGAACAAACTGCTTAGCTACCACCTGCTCGAAAAAGAAATCATCGAAATGGACGACGAAGAAATGGTTATGTACAAACCCGGCTGCAGCACCAGTTTCACCGCTCTGCTAAATTTTGCAAAGGAACTCCCGCATGTTTCCTCTGACGAACCCACCGGAAATTCTTTTAAAAAGCATGTCACAAAAAATATCCTCCGCGACTGACCCAAACCAAAAAGGCTTCCTCACTCTCAAGGAAGCCTTTTCCTATTCCCTTTCCCAGTTCAAAAGTTTTTGAAGAGGGGTTCGGGGAGGGACTTTTTGTAAAAAGTCCCTCCCCGAGAAACATCAATATTCAGTATCACACAGAGCCATGGTCAGCTTGACGCTTTCTTCCACGTCTGCCATGTCGATGGTTTCCACGCTGGAGTGGATGTAGCGGGTCGGGATGGAGATGCAGCCTGCGAGACAGCCGATACCGGTCTGCTGCATGGAGGACGTGTCCGTGCCGCCGCCGGTCAGAATCTCGAACTGATGCTTGATCTTGTTATCTTCCGATGCCTTCTTCATGATTTCCACGAGACCGCGGTCACAGACAACGCTGGAGTCCTTGATTTTGATCGCCGCACCGCCGCCGAGCTTGACTGCCATCGGAGCCGCACCCTGCGTGTCACCGGTCGACGTAACGTCGAGCGCGATGCCGATGTCGGGCATGATCGCGTATGCCGCTGTCTTGGAGCCGCGGCAGCCGACTTCTTCCTGTACCGTGAAGCAGAAGTAGATGTCGTTCTTTACGGCAACGCCTTCGAGTCTCTTTGCCGCTTCGATGAGAACTACCGCGCCGATTCGGTCGTCCATCGGACGTCCCGCAACACGGGTGCCCGCGAGCTTGACCACATCGGAAACGACCGCGAAGGTGTCGCCGATCTTTACGCGGCGTTCTGCTTCCTTGCGGTTCTTTGCACCGATGTCAACAACATGTCCGCCCGCTGCGTCCGGAACGAGCACGCCGCGCAGACCGCTTTCGAATACCACGTGGGTGAAAGAAGCGGAGGTGAAGTTGATGCCGCCGAGGGTGTTGAAGCGGATGTAGCCGTTTTCTTCAATATAAGTTACGATGAATCCGATTTCGTCGATGTGCGCCGCGAACATGACCTTCTTCTTGTTTTCGCCGACACCTGCCTTGAACGCGATCAGATTGCCCATCGCGTCGGTATGGAGAGAATCCACGTAAGGAGCGATTTCTTCCGCAATTACACCAACAACCGCTTCTTCACGACCCGAAACGGATACCGGCTTCAGGATTTTTTTCGTTAAATTGAACATAATGATCTCCTGTTGTTAGAATTAAGTTCATTGGGGAGGGACTTTTTAGAAAAAGTCCCTCCCCAAACCCCTCTTCAAAAACTTTCAAACAAAATGGATTGGCAATGTTTAGGTGCAGATTCCCAACAATTTACACTTTTTCCTTTTCCGGATGGAAGCTTTTTGAAAGGGGGTTCGGGGAAAATCTTTTTCTCGAAAAAGTTTTCCCCGAGAAAATTTATTTTACTTCATTTCCATCATGACCGCATATGCCAGATCAAGGACAGCGATCATGTCCGATTCCTTGACAACATTCGATGCGGTGTGGATGTACTGGGTCGGTGCGGAGATCGCTGCGCACTTCGCGCCGATACCCGCCTTGTGAATGTAGCCCGCGTCGTTGCCGCCGGAAACGTAGCACTTCGGCTGCGCCGGAATGCCGTGCTTCTTTGCGGTTTCGAGAACGAAATCGTACACTTCGCGGTCGTAAATGGTGCTGCGGTCCATGAAGGAGATGCATCCGCCCGCGCCCTGCTTTGCAACGCTGCCGTACTTGTCGCCCTTGGTCGCGTCAACGGCGGTCGCTTCGATCACGATGCCAATATCGGGCTGGATTTTGTTCGCCGCGGTCTGTGCGCCGGAGGAACCGATCTCTTCACGAACGGTGAAGCAGAAATAAACGTCGTACGGGAGCTTTACATTTTCTTCGCGGAGCTTCTTCAGAAGCATGCAGAGGACGGTGCAGCCGAGACGGTCGTCGATCGCCTTGCCCTTGAGGTAGGCGCCGTCGGGACCGAAGCGGACAAAATCGGAACGGTAGGTACCGAAATCGCCGGGAGCCACCATTTTTTCGGCTTCTTCCTTGTTCTTCGCACCGATGTCAATGTAGAGAGCGTCAAAATTGCCGGAACCGCCGAGGTGAGCGGGCTTCACGCCGAAATACCCCTTGTACTGCTTGGTTTCGTCGCCGACGGTAACGTTGCGGCCCGCAAGGGTCTTCGGGTCACGGCCGGAAAGCGCCGCGATCTTGAGGTAACCGTCGCCGTCGATGGACTTGATCATAAAACCGACTTCGTCCATGTGCGCCGCGAACATCAGCTTGTCGATCTCGGGCTTGCCTTCGTTGGTGGCGGGTTCTTCGTCGGGGTCGGCGGAACGTGCGCAGTCTTCCGAGCGGCGGTAGACGGCGATCACGGTGCCGAGACGGTCGGATGTCACTTCATCCGCATAGGGAGCGACGAATTCCCGGATGATATCCGCGACGTTTCCTTCGCAGCCGGACGGGCCGAACGCAAGGGAAAGTTCACGGAGAAGTTCTGTGGGAGTGTAAGTTTCGTATTTGGACATCAGTTCATACCCCCGATTTCTTTATCCTTCACGATCTCGCCGATAAGCTTGATGAACGCTTCCGCGTCGTCAAGACAGAGCGATTCGTTGTAAGAGTGCATACCTGCAAGCGGGATGCTGACCACTGCAACCGGAATCCCCTCGTTGACACAGTAAACGCAGGAGGAGTTGGTGCCGGTGGAGGTCGCTTCCACGACTTTCTTGTGCTTCATTTCAAGTCTGTCCGCGATGGCGATGATCTTCTTCGTCAGTTTGCGGTCGGTCACAGCAGAGAGTGAGATCATCGGGCCTTCGCCCATCTTGCCGCCTTCGTCGCCGGAAACGCCGGGCGTCAGAGCGAAGTTGACATCAGTGATGATGGCAACTTCGGGTTCGATGGCAAATGCCGCACGACCCGCGCCGCCTCCGCCGACTTCTTCGCCGGAAGACAGGGTGATGTAAACGTCAAACGCGAGTTCTTCGGCGGGGATAGCATCCACCGCGCAGATGAGACCCGCCGCGCAGGACTTGTCGTCGAAGCCGCGTCCGGTGATGCGGTTGTTCAGGAGATCGTCGCCTTCGTTGTAGTAGCCGACGGGCGTACCGAGGGGAACGAGTTTTTCCGCTTCTTCCTTGGTGCGGCAGCCGATGTCGAGGAGAAGTTCCTTCCATTCGGGAACCTTGTCCTGTCCGGGCTTGACGAGATGGGGAGCGAGAGACGCGAACACACCGTAGAGCTTGCCCTGCGGCGCGTAGACCCACATATCGGATGCGGGCAGAAGCTGGCGGTCAATGCCGCCGACATTGATGACGCGGAGATAGCCTTCGTCGGTCACCCCGGTGACGATCATTCCGACTTCGTCAAAATGTGCGTCGAGCATGATGCGGGGAGCATCGGAATTCGAAGACTTCTTCACAAGGACGATATTCCGCGCAGGATCGCAGTAAATATCGTCGAACCGATCGCCCACGAGAGCCTTTACGTCCTCGAAGGCACTCCGTTCACAGCCCGGGATCGACATGATCCCGCAGAGCTGCCGGAGCAGAGTTTTGTATTCGAGCATAGTTTCCTCCGTTTTATTGATAGAGGGGAGTTCTCGGGGAAAAACTTTTTGGAAAAAGTTTTTCCCCGAACCCCTTTTCAAAAACTTTCAAATAAATGGGTTGACAAAGTTTTGTGCAGGTCGCCAGAACCTTAAACTGCACGTTGTCCGTATAAAAGTTTCGCTCAAGCCTTTTTAAAGGCTTGCAGGGTCAAGGGACAGCTGTCCCACGGAGGAACTCCGTTCCTCCCGGAGAACCGAAGGTTCTCCAGTGGTCGCGGACCGCAGTCCGCGAAACACCCTGGACTAAGAAGCGTTTCTTCTCTTTTTGGTTCTTTTTCTCTCTTCAAGAAAGAAGAGAAAAAGAACAGCATAAATCAGGTATTCTCCACCTTCACGTCAGAACGCCATTACAAGTTCCTTAAAATGCCGACCTCTCACCATAAAGTTCGGGAACGCGTCAAACGAAGCCGCCGCCGGGGACAGAATCACCGTGTCTCCTGCCCTTGCCGCCGCGCGCGCATCCATGACCGCACCGTCGAACGAGGGATTCTTCACAATTTTCAGCCCCTTCGCCGCCGCATCCGTATAGCCGGGAGCACCCGTCACTGCCGCGTAAACCTTTTCCATCGTCGCACCTGTCAGAACGAGCGTGTGCACGGAAGATTCAAATACCGTGTCCGCAAACGGCGCGTAGTCGAGATTCTTGTCCGATCCGCCCACGATCAGTACAACCGGACGGTCATTGATCGCGGACAGCGCCGCTGCCGTCCGCGTGGGGGACGAGTCAATCGAGCCGTTGATGTAGGTCACTCCGTCAAGTTCGCGAACAAACTCCAGACGGTGTTCCACACCGCCGAACGTCCGCGCGATCTCACGGACATCTTCGTACGAAACCTTGCCGTGCGTAATGGCAATGGCGGTCATAAAATTCGCCGTGTTGTGGATTCCGGGAAGACGGATATCGCTCCGCTTCATCACTTCACGGACGCCTTCGCCCGGGAAGGCGGAATAAATCACATCGCCGTCGAGCCAGACCGCACTGTCGGTATCATGCAGTACGCCGTCCGGAATGGGAAACAGCGAGAAGAACGTGACAGGAGTGCCGGCCGCCTGCATCTCAGACGCCGCTTCACGGGTCAGATCGTTGTCGTAATTCAGAACCGCACGTCCGCATTTCGAAAGCAGACGTTTCTTTGCCCACACGTATTCGTCCATGTCAACGTGCCAGTTGAGATGGTTCGGGGTCATGTTCGTGATTGCCGCCACCTCAACGGGAGCGTCCACAGTCATGAGCTGGAAGCTCGACAGTTCGACCGCCACGGCGTCGTCCGCCGTGATGCGGGGATAACGGTGCAGGAGAGGTTCGCCGATGTTTCCGCCGAGGAATACATGTTCCTTTCCGAGTCCCGCTTCGAGCAGGAGGGAGGTGATCGTCGTCGTGGTCGTCTTGCCGTCGCTGCCGGTAACAGCGTAGACGGGACACGGTTCCAGCGACAGGAACATTTCCATTTCAGATGTCAAAATCGAACCGTGTTCCACAGCTTCGAGCAATTCCGGCAGATCAGGACGGATACCGGGAGAGCGGAACACGAGGTCTTCGTCAATATTTTTAAGATAATCTTCCCCGGTGATCAGCTCCGCACCGAGTTTACGCAGACGGACCGCCGCATCGCCGAGTTCTTCGGGTGACTTCCGGTCGCGCACGGTCAGCTTCGCCGCGGAAGCCGCCGCCGCTTCGGCAAGGGGCATGTTCGAAACGCCCGCACCGAGCAGAGAGACGGATTTTCCCCGGAAAAGATCGTCAAGTGATATTTTCATTGAAAACTCCATATACTTGTTGTGTCAAAATCCATATACATATTATATACCAATGCAAGCAGTTTGGCAATAGATTTCCGACGGTTTCACCGAAGAAGCATATGCAAAAAACGTTTTGTCCTCTCACCAACCGCCCCGCGCCGCATATACTGACAACAAAGGGCTGCGGAAAAATCGCGGAGGCATGTTTAAAAAACGAGGTCGCAGCCAATACTATGGACAGAAAGAGAGAAGTCTCAAAGAGAGAAAGGAATGAATCAAATTGACAATCAGACGGGGCGATATTTATTACGCGGACCTGAGTCCCGTGGTCGGAAGTGAACAGGGCGGGATCCGCCCGGTGCTCATCGTGCAGAACGACGTCGGCAACAAATACAGCCCGACCGTGATCGCGGCCGCCATTACCAGCCGTATGGGTAAAGCAAAACTCCCTACCCATATCGACATATACGCCGACCAGGTCGGTCTCCAGAAGGACTCCGTGATCCTTCTCGAACAAGTACGTACCATCGACAAACGCCGCCTCGGCGAAAAAATGGGTCACCTCGATCCCGCCACCATGACTGCCGTCAACAACGCCATCACCATCAGTCTGGGGCTGGGCGAGTGAAAATTTATTGGGGAAGGGACTGTTTTCAAAAAGTCCCTTCCCCAACCCCCATCTTCAAAAACTTTTAAACGAAATGGATAAACAGAGAAAGTGCAGATTTAAAGTATCAAACCGTCTGTAAACCGTACAGCCGTTTTGTTTCTTCAAATCTGCACTTATTATTGTTTATACAATAGTTCAAAGTTTTTTGGAAAGGGGGGTCCGGACGAGTCTGCTCCGCAGCCTCAGAAACCTTTTTGCAAAAAGGTTTTCCCGATAAAAATTATCCTTCATACCCATAAAAAGTCTTGAGCTTGTCGAGGGACTTCTTGAGGGCTTTTTCGATTTTTGCGTATTTGGAGGCGAAGTTGGTGTCACCTGCTGCGAGGAGGTCACGGAAGAAGTAGGGGAGGCGCTGGAACTGCTGTTCGCCGAAAAGAAAGGCGAAGTCGAAGTTACGTCCGGCGAGAACGAGGTCCACCATATTGGCGGTATCACGGTCGGAGGAATACTTACCCTTGAGGGCCACGTTGTAGTATTCCGGGAAAACGGTTCTCCAGCTTTCCGCTGCGAGCGCTTCGGTGATGACGCCGATGAATTCGAGGGAGTCGTCGGTCTTGGAGAGCGGGATGCCGATGACGGTGTACTGGTCACGCGCGTTGGTCAGGTACTGTTCCTGCGCTTCGTCCCACTTCGGATAGGGCACGATGCCGTAAGTCGCATCCATGTGGCGGTATTCCGTAAATGCGTCGTTGAAGATGGACGGAACCATGACGACCAGGTTGTTCACGAACATGGTCACTTCGTATTCCGCGGAAACGAGACCGGATGCGGAACCGAGCGCGCCGTCGGTGTTGTTGTAGAAGTTATAGATCTTTTCGAGAGCCGCAACGGTCTTGTCCGTCATGATGGCAGCCTGCGGGAAGCCTTCTTCGTCCTTGGTGGAGATCGGCTGATCGAACGCTGCGAGCCATGCGTCGGAGGAGATTCCCGGCCATGCTGCGTAACCGTAGGTATCGCCGTTGTCGCGGATACCGTCACCGTTTTCGTCCACGTAGATGGAGGAGGTCAGCTCAATCATCTTGTCGATCGTCCAGGTGCCTTCATAAACGTGGTTGTACAGGGTTTCCGCGTGGATGCCGAAATTCTGCGCAACGTCCATATTGAAGAACATCGCGTAGGTGTTCAGCAGAGAGGTGATGTTGATGTCACCGGTTGCGGTGTAGAGAATACCGTTGATGGTATTCTGGGTGTTTGCAAGGTTGTTCCACCACGGACGGGTGAAGTCAACGGTCGGAACATCGTACCAGTTGCGGTAGGAGCCGGTTCCGATGGGGGTGTACGCCTTGTACGCAACGTGGGTCGCCACTTCAAACGCGTCCGTGCCGGAGGTGACGAGGTTCTGCACTTCGGTGATAACGGAGGTAGTGTTTGCGAAATTGATTGTTTCGATCTTAGTGTTGAAGCGTTCCTCGATTTTGAGGTTGCGGTTGTAAACCGCGTCGTTGGTGGATTCACCGGTCAGTTCTTCCGCATAGAATTCATAAGAGCTGCTTTCCGGCTGTGCCGCACGGTAAGCAAGACCATCGAAATTGTACTCCCCCAGACCGTCTTTCACATCGGCACGGGTGGTTTCCGCGGGTTCTTCCGCAGTATCTTCCGCCGCAGCAGGATCGGATACCGTTGCCGTATCGGCTGCAGAGGTTTCCGCGACGTCCGCTGCACCGTTATCGGAGCAGGACGTGAACGCGGAGAGAAGCATCAGCATCGCAAGAACCAGTGATAAAGTTTTCTTCATAAAGTTTCAGTCTCCTTGACAGGTAATAAATAATAATAGCATGGATCCGGTGAGGAAACGGTTTTGAAAATATCCCCCTCGGATTGGATGTAAAAAATCATTCTGCGCGGGTCACCCAGATGGGCGATGTCCACGCCTGCCGGCCGTCGGCCAGCTTCACACGGAGGTAATAGCAGTCGGTTTCCTGTTCCTGACGGTAGTCATATACAAGCTGTTCGTTCTTTCTCCGCAGAATCATGTAGTCCCGGCAGTTTTTCACAATGGTAACCGTTTCAACGGGCGCATCCACCTGGATGTTGTAATACAGCGCGGGGTCCCCCGTCACGGAGATCTCCTCGCCCATATAGTGTCCGTCGATCCGGAAATCCACCGTCACGCGGCCGCAGGGCTTCCCGGGTTCGTCCGAAGATCCCATGTAACCATAACAGCGGCGGGCTTTCAGCGCGTCGAAAATGGCTTCACGGGTGTTTGCTTCCGCCCACACGCCGGTAATTCCGGGACATTGGATGAGATCCGCCCCGGTTTTCAGACCGCCGTTGCCGCCGTGGTCGTCGGAGCAGGCAATGCACCCCATCCGTGCGCCGCGCTTCAGTGCGTCCTGCCAGTGACCGCCTTCGCAGTCGTCACCCATCATCACAGCCAGCGGATCGCCCATGTATTCCGTACAGCTGCTCGCTCTGCCGTACACCTGAATGATGGGAACCATATCTTCCATTTCCATCGCCAGAAAATCCGCACCGGAGGAAAGAATGTTGGTGTCGTGCGGAACAAGAATCAGATCCTCACGCGCCAGCCAGCGGCGCAGTTCTTCCCGCGTGATCTCACCGTCGCGCACACCGCGCAGCAGTTCGCCGTCGTCGGTACGGTAATAGACCACCAGATTGTTGTAATAGGGATAGGAGTCCCGTTCGTACGCCAGAATGGTGGTGAATTTCCCGGGCTCATAGTATTCCCGCACCTTTTCAAGGGTCAGATCCCATTTTCCGGCATCCCACAGTTCCGGTTTGCCGACACCGCCGTGGTCATGATCGGACACGGCGCCGAAATCCAGTTTCGCACGGTCGCGCAGTCCGGTGAAGTACGCGTCGATCGTGGGACCGCCGTCGGAGAGATTGGTGTGTCCGTGGAGTTCACCGACATAGACCTGATAACGGGGCGGGTCCGGCAAACGTTTTTTCTGATCCTCACGGATTTTTTCCCAGGATCCTTCCGTTCCGGAATACACAATGTCCGTAAACGCTGCCGCACGTCCCGGCATATCAAAGTATTTCGCCAGTTTTCGTTCCGGATGTTTCATCTTCTTCCCTCGATTCGTCTGTATTTCCCCAAAACATTGTTTTTCGATGGATACATGATATCATATCTCCGTATAGATTGCAATGTCACATTCGACCAAATTCAGACAAAAACCGGAGGGCGGCTTTTGTCGTTCCCTCCGGTTTTATTATGCTTATTTACGGATTATTTCCCCATCAGATAGATGTAATCCGCTTCCATGGCAGACGCGCCGTTCTGACCGGAGCGCTTGCGTGCGACAATGTAATTGCCGTTTGCATCCTTGCTCAGGAGTTCCACGGAATTGTAGAGACCTGCGCCGCGAAGTTCGGACGCTTCGATACGGATTTTGTCGCCGGTCTTGATGCCGTCGATCGTGCGGACGACCTTGCCGTTGATGAGCAGATCCGCCGACTTGATCTTGTCGCCGTTGATGGTCACGATCAGGTCATAGTAGTCACTGCCGTCGTACAGACCGGTGATGCCGATGTTCTTCGACGCCGTGTAATATTCAAAGGATTCCATCAGCGTCTCGGGAGTTTCCATCTGCTTGGTCATCCATTCACGGCGGTCGTTCATCCACTTGCGGAAGGTATCGACTTCCTTTTCGTGTGTCCAGTCGTACCACCAGCGGGTGTTATCGATCGCGGACGGACCTGCGAGCTTTTCGTTCCATACTTCCAGTTCGGACATCACGTCGTCGATGTTGCTCTGGATTTCGCCCCAGCGTTCGTAAAGCTGAAGAACGAACCACGGGTCGTTGTACAGCGCACGGTACCAGTATTCACGGTCCTGGCTTTCGCTGTGCCACCAGGTGTTGTACTTGCCGCCGTTGCCGCCGAGGTTGACGTGGTTGCCGGATGTCCAGTCCATATCCCAGATCGGCCCCCAGGTGATAAGTCCGCCGACATCCTTGTACAGATAACAGCTCTTGTACAGCAGTTCGACGTTCTTGAAGACTTCATTGACCATCCAGAAATCGATGAACGAATCAACGTCCATGTATTCGGAATAGTGCTTGCCGTCCGCGTTCAGGCGGTTCGGAGCATAGATCGCGTCTTCCATATCCTGAATGTAATCCTTCAGGTAATTCATCATATCATCGTTGCTGTTCAGGAATTCCGGATTCTGAAGCTGGAGCTTCATGTCGTTCTTCGTCGTGAACTTGGAAACTTCATCGTAGTAGAAGTCGTTTTCGATGAGGTAGCCGCCGGTGATGTCATAACCCGAGGTATCTACGTAATCGGAAATGGTGTAGTTGCCGAACTTGCCGGAGGTGATCCAGGAGAGGTTTCTCGTCAGGTTGTCTTCGAGCTTGTCGCGCTCATCCTTGGAGAGACCTTCTTTCTTCGCAATCGCCTTGGCAACATCTTCCGCTTCTTCTTCCCAGTTGAAGATATCCACACGACCGGGTTCCGCACGGATCGCTTCCGTGAGCTGGTACATACCGTAGTATTCGCCGTTGAAGATTACGTTGACAAAATTGGATTCACAGGTCGCAAGCCCCAGTGCCATACCGAAGTCGTAGGAGAGCTTGTTGCGGAGGTTGGTACGGTCGTAGACATTGGCGAGCAGGCACCAGTGCTTGCTTTCTTCCATACCGAAGAGTGAGGTCTTTTCGTCGAGCTTGATGCGGAACGGGCGCTTTGCCTGATAAGCCGTGGAGTTGCCGCGGAGCTTGATCTGCATATCGCCGTTGTACTTCGTATCCGGGTACTCTGACGTGGTAATGATCTGGAGCTTCGCGCTGTTGTAGCCGCCCTTGGAGACGTCGTAATACGCCCGTTCGCTGTCAATGTAGAATGTCGGGATGTTGCTGTGGTAGTAAACCGCGTCGTCGTAGCCTTCGACCTGCAGGGTTACCATGCCGTTTTCATCCTTGGAAGTGAGCGAGTAGGTACCGTCCTTGGAGGATGCGGTGCCCATGGTCGCGCCGGATGCGGCGTTCTTGACGATCCACTTGAAGGTCACGCCGTCCGGGTAATTCTTCGCGACGAGCTTGTCGCCGTCACGTTCGATGTAACCGACCACGCCGGAGAAGACGCGCAAGTCATAGGACTTCATGATGCCGTCGGCACGCGCGGTGATGGTCACATCCGCGTAGCCGAATTCGGGCTTGGTGACCTTTGCGTTCTTGCCGTCGATCCTGATGACGGAGTCATCGCTGCTCTTCCAGGTGATCTTTTTGCCCATAACTTCGTCCACAAGGGTGAAGCTGGACTGCACCTTGTCCGCCGTTTCGTCGTTCGCGAGGGTCACGGTGACAAAGTCGAGGACGGAGAAAAGCGGGCTTTCGTACGTGTCGATCGGAAGCGGGTACAGACCTTCTTCGAGGTGCCAGTAAGCTTCATCCATCGGAAGGTTGCCGCCGCAGAGGGATTCGTAGGACTTCGCCTGACCGATGCCGCGGTGTTCATTGCCGCAGCCGGAGAGATAGTATACGTTCTGGAGGTCGATAACGTCGGAGTCACCGCCGGTGATCGCCTGTCCCGCGCCGCCTTCATGGACGACGGTGCCGAGCTGGAGAACGTTCTTGAGCGAACCGAGATCCGACGCACGGATACGTCCGATCAGACCGCTCGTATAGTTTGCGTTGCCGTTATTGTCGCCGGTAACATCCACGTTCGCAAAAATGTTCGAAATGTGGATGGTGGTGTTGGAACAGCCGGTCTCATGCTTGGTACGGCACTGACCGATGAGAGAACCGATACCGAGGATATCGCCGGAATCATTTTCAACGTTCAGCGTACCGGAGATGATGGAAATGTTGTCAATGACTGCACTGCCGCTGACCTGACCGCAGAGAACACCGTAGGTCGCCGGACCTTTTGCCTTGCCGGTAACGCTGACGTCCTTCAGAACAAGGTTCTTGACGATCGCCGGGTCGTTTTTGTTCTTGGAACCGACGGATCCGAACAGACCGACATGTACGCGGTCGCTGTCACTGACGGCGATCTTCAGACCGAGGATGGTGTGTCCGCGTCCGTCGAACGTGCCGGTGAAAACGTTTTTGCCTTCGACGATGCCGCATTCACTTTCGGAACCGCCGATGGGGGTGAAATTGGGGGTAGCGGTGAGGTCGATGTCCGCAACGAGGACGTAGTCGCCGTCGATGGGGTACTTCGCGCTCGTACCGATCTTTGCCAGCTCCGCAGCGGAACGGATGGTGATGCCTTCGATCGATTCCGCGTCACTGTCAACGCTGCCGTCCGGCTTTTTTTCGACCGCCGCTTCTTCCGCGGAGTCTGCGGACGTGTCCGCGCTGTCGGGTGCCGTGTCCGTCACAGCGGAATCCGGTGCGGGCGTGGGGGTGATCGGCGCAGTCTTTTCACAGGACAGAAGCGCGCCCGAAAGAAGGAGCGCCGCCGTCAGGAGAGCCGTCACCGATTTCCGGAACGGGGAGTTTGCCTTTTTCATTCGTATGGAAACCTCCGATGTGTTTTGATAATATCAGATAACTCAGATGGTGATGTTATATAATTGCAGTGATACTCATAATTTTAATATATTTTATCACTGATTTCAATAGCTTTTTATAAAATTTACATTATAATTCGACCGAGGTTCTTCCTTTTTTGCCGAAAATGTGATAAAATGAACAAGAAGACAAAATTCCCAGAAAAAAGGAGCCTTTATGAACGATTCATCCATCCCTCTACAAAAGAAAAACATGAGCTGGAAGTTGTTCTTTGTCTACGTCCTGCTTGCAGCCATCCTGCTCACCATTCTCTGCTGTTCCCTCACCGCCACGATTTTCCGCGGCGTTGACGACATCCTCGCGAAACTCGCCGAAGACGACTTCAGCCTTGAAGACTTCGTCGACGTCTTCGCCGGTCTTGACCATGCCGTCCTCGAAGTACACGCTCTCATCCCCGGTCTGCTCGCCGTTGTTTTTTCTTTCGGCGTCGGAATGATCCTCCGGACAGGTCACAAAAAAGGCGGCGCACGCTTCGTCATCAGTATCGTTCTCGCTGTAATCGTGGGACTGATCCTGTTTGCCGTCTCGCTTGCTGTTTCTCTCCTGCTTACGGAAGTCAACGACATCCGCTTCGCCGACCTCGTGCTCTCGCTCTACCGCAATTTAGAAGGCTTAGCATACCTGCTGTGAGGTGACAAACGATGAAAAAAACATACCGAATGAAACTGCTCGCCGTCCTGATCGCCGCCGTCACCCTGCTGACCGCGCTCACCGGATGTGCCACGGGAGATACCATGACCACAGAAATTTTTGATCTGACAAGCAAAGAAACCGCTCAGTGGACCGTCGGATTCGGTCAGGCGGTTCTTCCCTATCCGGAAACGTCGGACAACCCGATCTACATCGCCGGCTACAACCAGGGCTGGGACGTCAGCGGCATCCTTGACGAACAGCGGGCTTCCGCCGTCTGGCTCGACTGCGGCGGAGAAGGCATCCTGATCATCGGCATCGACTGCGTCGGTCTTTCGAACAAGTACGTCGAAGACATCCGCACCGACCTCGCGGCGGAATGCGCCGAATGGGGCTGCGCGGCCGTTCACGTTTACTCTACCCACACCCACGCCGGCATCGACACCCTCGGTCTCTGGGGGCCGCTCGGCGTTGACGGCAAAAATCCCGAATTCCAGCAGACGCTTGTGGAAGGCGCATTCGACGCCGCATGTCAGGCGTACGAAAACCGCCGCACCGGCACGCTGACCTACAGTGCCGCCGAAACAGTAAATGCCCTTCGCGACTCGCGTGACCCGCAGGTGTACGACCCCTTCCTGCATCAGCTCCGCTTCAAGCCGGACGACGGCTCGGACGGTCTGCGCATCATCTCCTACACTGCGCACGCGGAATCCCTGCGCGGCGACAACACCTACCTCAGCCGCGACTTCCCCGGTGAAATGGCGGATATTTTCAAGGCGGAAACCGGCGACAACATGATGTATATGCCCGCAGCCCTCGGCGGTCTGCTGATGACCCGCGACTTCTGCGAAGAACAGGGCTTCTACGACTATGAGCAGAACATGCGCTACACGGGACGCCTGATGGCGGATTACCTCCTCGCGGTTCCGGAAAGCGAAGAAGTGACGATCGAACCGGTGATGACCTCCGCACGGACGAAGTTCAGCATTCCGCTCGACAACACGGCGTTCATGTACTACCGCTTCCTCGGCATCCTCGACAACACCGCGGTGCCGGACAAGACCAGCGGCACGGGCTACGCGCTTGTGAGCGAACTGTCCCTCCTCACGCTCGGCGACTACACGCTGACGCTGATCCCGGGCGAAATCTTCCCTGAACTCGTTTACGGCGGCTATTTTGACGACGATATGGCAACCTCTCCGGAAAACGAAAATCCGGTTCCGCTGACCGAAATCGCCGCGAAGTACGGTCATGACAACCTGCTCATCTGCGGTCTCGCGAACGACGAACTCGGATACATCGTTCCTCCGAACGACTTCCTGCTCTCCCCGATCGCACCGTTCTTTGACAAGATCGACGACCACAAGGGTGAGAACCACTACGAAGAAACCAACTCCGTCGGCATCCATACCGCACGCTGCATTGCCGAAGCCTTTGAAGCAGCGCTGAAGGCCCTTTCGGAAGGTGTGAAATAATCGAGAAAATTTTGAAAAGCTATTGCATTTTTCTACACTCTGTGATACAATAGATAGGCTAAGTTCTTATAACCATATCATGGTTATACTATAACCTTTTATCGGAGGCAAAAACATGCAAATCGCGATTGGCATCCTTCTGATCATTTCCGCACTTTTCCTTATCGTTGCTGTTCTCATGCAGCAGGGTAAGAGCCACAACCTGTCCGGTGCGATTGCCGGCGGCGCGGAAACTTTCTTCGGCAAGGAAAAGGGCTCCTCTATCAATAACAAGCTCTCCAAGCTGACCACCGTTGTTGCTATCGTGTTCGCTCTCCTCGTTCTCGTATCCT
This sequence comes from Clostridia bacterium, assembly GCA_017398585.1. Classification (GTDB taxonomy): domain Bacteria; phylum Bacillota; class Clostridia; order Oscillospirales; family CAG-272; genus UMGS1696. Next base: position 91,425 of record JAFQFS010000156.1, on the reverse strand, counting down.
ACTTCATTCAGGATACCGTTGACCTGAGCGCATACGCTCCCTCTGCAGCCGATGCTGCCGCAGTCACCGATTCTCTCGGTGAAACCGTTGTTGACGGTGCAGCCGCAGAAGGCACCGCGGAAGAACCCGCAGCAGAAGGCGAAGTAACCGAACCGTAACTGAAAACAACAAAATGAGCGGAGCCGTGTGTTCCGCTTTTTTGTTTGACAGAGGGAAATTATTGGGGAGAACTTTTTCGAGAAAAAGTTTTCCCCTGAGACTTTCCTAAGAAAGTCTCGTCCCCTCTTCAAAAAGCTTTAAACGATTACAGATAACAGAGTTTGTGCAAATCTGGAGTTTTTCTTCGCCTCAGTACAGCGGATAAAATCACGGATTCTGCAAACGATAAGTTCAAATTATTTTTCAGGAGTATACATTGTCTAACAGAACAAAAACAAAAAACAAAAAGAAAGATTTCCGCAAGGTCGTGACCGGTGACCGCAAGGCAAAGGCAGCAAAACGCCGCCGCCACGCATTCGCGAACAAGACAGCGTTCGGCGTGACCGTCGAAGGGACGTTTGCCTACAGCGGGCGCGGTTTCGGCTTCTGCATCCCCGACGAGGACTACGAACTGCCCGATATTTTTCTCCCGCCGCGCATGACGATGGGCGCAATGTCCGGCGACCGCATCACGGTCAGAATCAACGGCAGAGCGGAAGGCGAAAAACTCGAGGGTGAGGTCGTGGATGTGGAATACGCGTGCGATTCCATCATCGGGACGCTGCACCGCAAGCGCGGATATTCCTACGTGGTGCCGGACAGCAAGCGGTTCGGAGTCAACATTTATATCCCCGAAACGTCGGCCGATGCGGTCTGCGATGCGAATTCCGACCTGCTGAAGGTCGAAGTACGTCCGTACGAGGAGGAATTCTTTACCCGCACCCGTTCGATCACCGTGCGTGGTCCGTACGATATGCCGTATTTTGACACGATGGGCGAGATCGCAAACGTCTTCGGCAGTGCGCTGACGAAAGATGCGAACTATGCGGCGATCCTGCATTCGTCCGGCATCCGCACGGAATTCCCGGAAGCGGTACTCCGTCACGCGGACGAAGTGTCGGCAGAAAATATCTATCCTGTTGAAAACCGCATGGATTTGCGAGATAAGTTGATCCTCACCATCGACGGTGCGGGCGCGAAAGACCTCGACGACGCGATTTCCCTCGAACGCGAAGACGGCAACTGGATCCTCGGCGTGCACATCGCGGACGTTTCTCACTATGTCCGGCAGAATACCCCGACGGAATACGAAGCCCGCGAGCGCGGAACAAGCGTTTACTTCACCGATAAAGTCGTACCGATGCTGCCCGAATCGCTGTCGAACGGCGCATGCTCGCTGAACGCCGGCACGGACAAATACGCCCTCTCGGCGGAGATCACGCTGGCTCCCGACGGACGCCGCCTCCGGACGAAAATTTTCAAATCCCTCATCCGCAGCAACGTGCGCGGCGTTTACGACGAAGTCAACGCCCTGTTCTCAGACGGCGAATCGAGCGTTTATTACGAAAAATACCGTGACGTTTTCCCGATGCTCGCCGACATGCGGGAACTGTATGAAATTCTCTCAAAAAACAGCCGGGAGCGCGGCGTGATGGAACTTGAAGACAGCGAAGCGGTGATTGTCCTCGACGGCGAAGGGAAACCCGTGGACATCCTGCGCCGGGAACGCGGAGATGCGGAAAAGCTGATCGAACAGTTCATGCTGCAGGCGAACTACGGTGTTGCGGAAACCCTGAAAACGCTGGATCTCCCCTGTCTGTACCGAACGCACGAGAAACCCGACCGCGAAAAAATGCAGGCGTTCGCTGTTTTCGCTCACAATCTCGGGCTGGACACGCGCGGGATCTATACGGAAGAAAAGCTGCCAAAGCGCCTGCGTGACGAAGACGACGGCGACAAACCCGCTTCCATGAAGGAGATCGCGGCGCTGTCGGAAAAACTGATGGGCATCCTCGAAGACGCGAACGAACGCGGCATCGGCGGGATTGTCTCGACGGTTCTTCTGCGAAGCATGATGAAGGCGAAGTACCAGTCGGTCTGCGCGCCGCACTTCGGACTCGGTGCACCGGTGTACTGCCACTTCACTTCCCCGATCCGGCGGTATCCCGACCTGTTCGTCCACACGGTCATAACGACCGTGCTTGAGAAAACGGGTCTGCCGTATCTCGACCGGTTCAGTGAAGCGGACAAGACCTGCGCCGGCGAACTCGCGGCGGCGGCATACGACCGCGGAGCGTCATCAAGTGACGCAGAACTGCGTGCGCAGACAGCGGAACGCGACATCACCGACCTTTACATGGCGCTCTATATGTCGGACAAGCTCGGACAGGAATTCCGTGTGACGGTATGCTCGGTGATCCGGAGCGGCATGTTCGTGCAGTGCGACAATCTGGTGGAAGGCTTCATCCCGGCGGCGTGCTGGAAGGACGCGAAAGTGAACGACGAGTTCATGACCCTCGCGGCGGACGGCACAGTGTACACGCTCGGAAGCCGTTTGACGGCGGTATTGTACGATGTGGACATTGCCGCGGGAAAAATTACGTTTGAACCGAAACGGAACTGATACAAAGCAGGAACGCCTGAAATAAGCGTTCCTGCTGTTTTTTATATGGTAAGTTCCTTCGCGCGGGCAAGGATCTGCTGATAGTGTTCTTCCTTGCGGATGGGGTCGAACCACGACCATTCCGCATGATCGGTTGTCATGCAGTAGGCGAGGTCACCCATATATACGCGAATCCCCAGTAAATGCGGAAACTTTTTTCCGTTCGGCAATTCGATCCCGTATTTTTTCTTCAGGATTTTTGTTTCACCAAAAAATAATGGGTTTCCGAGAGACATCGGTGTTTCATCGGGAATACCTGCCCAACGCTCTGTCAATACAAGGGCACGTTCCAAATATTCATACCCTTTCCCGTAATCCTTCCTTCCGCAGTACGCATTGGCAAGACAGCGATAGGCATGGGCATAATCCGCCATCCAGCCATCCGGTATTTCGTCATCGGTTCTGCGTCCTGTCAGTCCGTCCAGTATTCTGACATAATTTTCAAACCACTCAGAAAATCCGACGGCATCGCCCCAATAATTCTTCTCGTGTTTTACCAGGCGTCCGACCATTACTGCCGCACGGACAAAATTCCCCGCATACCGATACATCCAATACTGGTCTTTATCATCAAGAAGGTGATAACGCTCTTCATAAATGTCCAGCCGATCATTATACCAGAAGCGTGTATCCTTTTTCAGCCATTCTTCAATCTCTTCCTCAGCGCATACCGTACACATTGCCTTGACCGCACTCCGCCGCATGACGCTGTCCGTACATTCCTTCAGAATCCGTTCCGCGATTTCGTTCAGCAGGGGACGGTATTCGTCCAGCTTGTCGCGGTGATTCTTCGCAATTTCGTGCATCAGAGAAGTCGCAATGTGCCAGTTTCTCGGATATTTGCGGTGATATTTCAGTGCCAGCGCAAGATTCTCGTCCGGGGAGAGTTTGCCGTGTACATTGAAATAATTCTTCTGTACATCCTCCTTCGCGCTGATTTCGTCATTGCCGATCAGCTCATCCACGGTAATCTCAAAAAAATTCGCAATTGCCGGAAGCAGCGTGATGTCGGGATACCCTTCGTCGCACTCCCACTTGCTCACGGACTGCGGTGCCACGCCGAGCGCCTGTGCCAGCGCTTCCTGTGTCATGTCACGCTCCCTGCGGTATTTTTTCACTTTTTCTGCAATCATCAATTCCATAAATCGTCTCCTTTCCGAACCTGATGTTCCGACGACGGGCCCTGTCATCGGTTATAGAATACCATAAACCGCGCCCCCGGTCAACAACCGCGTTCGGGTACGGTTCTCCCGCAGGAGTGGAATTTTCCCCGTTTCCATTGTTCTCACGTGCTCACTGTTTTCTCTCATTTTTTTACGATTTCCGTACAAATCCCGCCAATCGCTCCGGAACCGCTTGCCAATCCCGTTTCCTTCATGTTATAATACATTACAGCTTATTATTATCATAAGGAAATATATATAATGAAAATATTCCTCATCTGCTTCATTGCGGGGGTGGCGGGACAGCTCATCGACGGGACGCTCGGCATGGCGTACGGCGTCACGTGCAGTACCCTTCTCCGCGCGATGGGCATTCCGTCGGCGGTATCGTCGTTCTGCGTCCACGCGGCGGAAATGTTCACGACCCTCGTTTCGGGGATTTCCCACTTCAAAATGAACAACATCGACCGTCCGCTGTTCCTGCGGCTCATCGTCCCGGGCGTCTTCGGCGGCGTGCTCGGCGCATACGTGCTGACCAGCTTCGACGACCGTATCATCTCGCCGGTTGTCAGCGCGTACCTGATCGTGATGGGTGTCGTGATTTTTCTGAAAGCGTTCAAAAAGAAGGCGAAGGAGCCGAAGAAAATCGGGAACGCGGTGTATCCGATTGCGCTGGTCGGCGGATTCAGCGATTCCATCGGAGGCGGCGGATGGGGACCGGTTGTCACGTCCACACTCGTTGCGGCGGACTGCGACGTCCGCACGACCATCGGTTCAGTCAATGCGGCGGAGTTTTTCGTGACGCTCGCGGAATCGGCGGCGTTCATTCTGACGCTCGGGTCGGTGGCGGACTATCTTCCGGCGGTCGGCGGACTGATTTTCGGCGGGATCATCGTCGCGCCGTTCTCGGCGTACCTGTGCAAGAAAGTTCCCGTGAAGCCGCTGATTGCGGTGCTGGGGGTACTGATCGTTGCGGTGAATACATGGAAATTTGTGACGGCGATTATGGGATAAAAATTGAACCGGAGTGATTTTTGGTCACTCCGGTTTTGTTGTTTATTCGATGGTGAATTCCGCGTAGAAGGTTTTTGTATCATAATCATCTCCGCCACGAAAATTCATGATTTCCTTGACAATCCGGTACTCTCCTGCCGGAAGTTCTCCATACAAATTTGTCCAGTCAACCGCCCACTCCACTTTTTCCGGAACTTCCTCGATCTCCTTCGGAAGAAAAACGATTGCCTCTGCGGTAAAATCAAACGGTTTTTCCGAGACGGGCAGCCATTCACCGTTTTTCCGTTGTTCCAGAATATAATCGCTTCCGTGCTGAAGGTCACCGTCCGGCTTTTTACCCGAGAACGTAAACACAAGGGTCAGCCCGTACGGCGCTGCACCTTCTGCATGAACATTCATTCCCCAGTCATCTTCTGCCGGATCAACAATTGTGAATTCCGCGTAGAACGTCGCGTAATTCCAATCGTCACTCACCCGCTTCCCCATGCGGTACTGTCCAACCGGAAGCTCACCGTACAGAGGTTCCCACGAAGTGTCAATCACAAACTCGCCGTTCAGCGGAATCGGCCATCCTTCTTCCGTCCATGCATTGAGTCTGATTTTCGGTTCAATCTCCGTCCACTGACCGTCTTTGTAAGTCTCAATATAATAGTACGATCCGGAATTCAAATAATCGTCGTTCACATTTCCTCCGGACTGCGTGAACGTCAGCGTCATTCCCGTGGAAGTCACATTGGAAGCTGTCAGCGTAAGTCCCCAGTCGGGATTTTCCACCTCGGAAATCTTCTTTTCCGGGATTTCATCGGGCTTTTCCGTCTCGCGCACATAATTGTACAGCATTTCCGCCACCAGTGCACGCGGTGCATTCTGCTTCGGACGGAGTTCGCCGTCATAGCCGGTGTAGATGTCCGTTGCCGTGACCCAGCGCATTGCGTTATCCGCCCATGCGGAAATTTCGTCCGTGTCGGTGTAGTCCGCTTCCATATCGTACAGCGGAGTTTCGATCAATTTTGCATACCGGCACAGGATCACCGCCGCCTGCTCGATCGTCACGTTGTCGTCCACGCCGAATTTCCCGTTTCCGTAACCCTCAACCAGTCCGGTCGCCGCCGCCCAGTCCACATACGGTCCGTACCAGCTTTCATAATCCACGTCGTGGAAATAGAACTGTACCGGTCCTTCCGAAACCGCAAGTCCGGTCAGCGGATCGTATTCCAGCTGCACTTTGTCCGTTCCCACGCCGGTGAGACGTCCGAGAACGGTCACGAACATCGCGCGGGTCATACCGGTGTCGGGTGCAAACCGGTCGTCCGACATGCCGTTCATGATTCCGTTTTTATGGACAAACTTCACGGCATCGTAATACCGCTCCTGCGGATAAACATCGTGGAACGGATTCTCCCAGCAAAGTTCTGCAACCACCGCCGGGTCAAGGGACGTGCATCCGTCAAACGCATTTTCCGGAATGACCACGCCGCCCCACGTTTTGTCGATCACGACCTCCTTCAGCGACGTACAGTCCTTGAAGGCATACTCCCCGATGTAGAAAACCCCGTCACCGATCGTGATTTTCTGAAGATTTTCCGCTCCCTCAAAGGCGTAAGCATCCACCGAAGTGTCCGCAATCGTGAATTCCGTCTCCGGTTTATCGGGCGAATAGCGGACAAGCCGGTGGCTGTCCACCTTGGCGGACTCATAGGTCACGCCGTTTTCGGCAATCGTTTCCGCCGCTGCCGTACCGGCGCAGACGACCGCCGCAAGAAGCAGGGCCGCGAATTTCGTTAATTTTTTCATACAAACCTCCTGTCAGATATTTCCGTACAATTCTGTTATTTTTTAGACGTTCCGCCGCGGCATTTTGTTCCGTGTTCCCGGAACTTTTTTCAAGGAAATTTTCCGCCTGCCGAGAAATGCACATCAAAAAGTGTAAATTCTTTCGGGAAACCCTTGAAAACCTCCCCCGTATGGAGTATACTTGATAATGATAAAGCCTCTGCTTTTTGAAAGACGGAAGGCTTTTAATCTGATATGGAGTGTGACTGCAAATGAAACTGATCATCAAGAATGACTACAATGCAATGTGCGAATGGGCTGCACAGCACATCGCTGCCGCAATCAACGCACACAAGGAAGACCGTCCCTTCGTTCTCGGTCTGCCCACCGGTTCCTCCCCGCTCGGCGTTTACAAGCGCCTCATCGAAATGAACAAGGCCGGCGAAGTGACCTTCAAGAACGTCGTAACCTTCAACATGGACGAATACGTTGGTCTCCCCCGCGAACACGACCAGAGCTACTGGTACTTCATGCACGACAATTTCTTCAACCACATCGACATCCCCGCAGAAAACATCAACATCCTCAACGGTATGGCGGAAGATCTCGAAGCGGAATGCCAGCGCTACGAAGACAAGATCGCTTCCTACGGCGGCATCGACCTCTTCATGGGCGGCTCCGGTGTTGACGGCCACATCGCGTTCAACGAACCCTTCACCTCTCTCGTTTCCCGCACCGGCGTACGCGCTCTGACCGAAGACACCCTTCTCGTCAACTCCCGCTTCTTCGGCAACGACCCCGACAAGGTTCCGAAGACCGCTCTTTCCGTTGGCGTAGGCACCGTCTGCGACTCCAAGCAGGTTCTCCTGCTCATCAGCGGCCACAACAAGGCCCGCGCTCTCCGTCACTGCGTTGAAGGCGGCGTTGACCACGCATGGACCATCTCCGCTCTCCAGATGCATCCGGACGGAATCGTTGCCTGCGACGAAGCTGCATGCGGCGAACTCAAGGTTGACACCTACAAGTACTTCAAGGAAATCTACAAGAACGAAAAGTAAAAAAAGTTCCCGGGGAAAACTTTTTTTCGAAAAAGTTTTCCCCGGACCCCTTTCAAAAAACTTTGAAACAAACATAGAACAAGATATTGTGCAAACCGAAAAAACAAACCCCGTCTTATGACCATAAGGCGGGGTTTTCTTTACGAAAAGTTCTATATATCAACTATATGATACAAACGATATGATATTGTTTTATATAGAGCCGCAGGCGGCAGTGTTTTCGTGTTTATTCAGCAAAATTTATTTTGCGTAATCGATCGCGCGGCTTTCGCGGATCATGTGGACCTTGATCTGTCCGGGATATTCCAGCTCGTTTTCAATCTTCTTGACAATGTCACGCGCCACAATCACCATCTGATCGTCGTTGACAACCTCCGGCTTTACCATGATGCGGATTTCACGTCCCGCCTGAATTGCGAAGGATTTTTCAACGCCTTCAAATTCGTTTGCGATTTCTTCGAGCTTGTTCAGTCTCTTGATGTAGTTTTCGAGGTTTTCACGTCTCGCACCGGGTCTTGCCGCGGAGATTGCGTCCGCTGCCTGTACGATCAGTGCGGTGATCGACTGTGCTTCCACGTCGCCGTGGTGTGCTTCGATCGCGTGGATGATTTCCTTGGATTCCTTGTACTTTCTTGCGATTTCCACGCCGAGCTGTACATGGGAACCTTCGACTTCCTGAGTAAGTGCCTTGCCGATATCGTGGAGGAGACCGGCTCTCTTTGCCAATGTGCTGTCAACACCCAGCTCGTCGGCGATCATGCCGGAGAGGAGTGCGACTTCCACGGAGTGACCGAGTACATTCTGACCGTAACTGGTACGGTACTTCAGGCGTCCGAGCAGCTTCACGAGTTCCGTGTTCATGCCGTGGATGCCGGTATCGAATACGGCACGTTCACCCGCCTGCTTGATGGTGGTTTCCACTTCGCGGCGTGCCTTTTCGACCATTTCTTCGATTCTGGTCGGATGGATCCGTCCGTCGGAGATAAGCTTTTCGAGAGCAAGTCTCGCGATCTCGCGGCGAACGGGATCAAAACTTGAGACGGTAATTGCTTCGGGGGTATCGTCGATAATGAGGTCGACGCCGGTAAGCGTTTCGATCGTGCGGATGTTGCGCCCTTCACGTCCGATGATGCGTCCCTTCATTTCTTCGCCCGGAAGCGGTACGACGGAAACGGTGATTTCGGATACATGATCGGCAGCGCATCTCTGAACGGCCAGTGCAATGATGTCCTTCGCCTTTTCGTCGGCAACTTCCTTGAATTCTTCTTCCAGTTCGACGATCTTCTTCGCCTGTTCGTGCTTGATTTCGCCTTCGAGCTGTGCGATCAGTTTCGCGGTCGCTTCTTCGGCGGTCATGCCGGCGATCTTCTGAAGAGTTTCGTACTGTTCTGCCTTGATCTTTTCAATGGACTCGTTGAGTTCGGTGGTTTCCTTGAGTTTCTTCTGGAGATTTTCGTCTTTCCGTTCTGCGGATTCGATCTTGCGGTCGAGGGTTTCTTCCTTGGAGGTCACGCGGCGTTCCTGACGGGTCAGTTCATTGCGGCGATCCTTGAGTTCTTTTTCGAACTCGTTCTTCGTCTGGAGGATTTCTTCTTTTGCTTCGAGCAGGGCTTCTTTCTTCTTGGTTTCGGCGGCCTTGATACCTTCCTCAAGAATTTTTCTTGCCTGTGTTTCAGCGGAACCGATTTCGGCTTCCGCAACCTTCTTGCGATATACGACACCGCACAGGAAACCTGCACCGATGCCGACAACGCCTGCAATGATTGCTGCAATGACGGCTGGTATCATCCCGTTCCCCCCTTTGTTTGTCTGAACTTTGTTCTGCATGGGCTTTCACCTTTCGCTTTTTAGCTTTATGATTATATTTTTGATATGTCTGTAACCAAACCGCACTGGCGGGATTATTAAAAACATACTTAATAATATTATAATCGGACGGGGAGATAAAGTCAAGAAGTATTTTTTAAAAATACTGTTCCGCGCAATAATTAATTGCGTTTATTTATATTTTTTCACGAATCGGGTACACTATCTGTACGATATCATACCTCCAGAAACAGGGAGAATTTTTATACTATGAACAAAATCTGGAATTTCGGCAGATACACCCCTCATTCCCCGCCGGACGGCGATCTCACCTGCGACGCGGCGATCATCGGCGGCGGGCTCACCGGCGTTCTCTGTGCACATGCCCTTGCCGCACGCGGACTGTCCGTTGCGCTGTTTGAGGAACAGACCGTCGCGCACGAAGGAAGCAAAACCGCCCGAAGCACCGCGAAAGCAACCGTCGCGCACGAAACGTCCTACTCCACCCTCACGGAAAAAATCTCACCCGAGGTATCACGGAAATACGCCGCCGCGAATCTTGCCGGACTGCGCTTTCTGCATAGCCTCACCGACGGCAGCGATGCCCGTACCATGTACCTCTACGCCATCCACGGCGAACGGCGGCTGCGGCGCGAGTTTCTCGCAATGCGGAAAAACGGCATCGACTGCGAATACCTCGACCACGCTCCTCTTCCCTTCCCCGTGACGGGCGCCGTCCGCCTTCCCGGACAGCTTGCACTCGACCCGGTCGAAGTAGTGCATACACTGTGCAGTGCGGGAACGTTCCGGGTCTTCGAACATGCTCCCGTCACCGCCGCCGGACGTCATTCTCTCACCTGCTGCGGACACACCGTCTCTGCCGCGCACGTCATCGCCGCGACGAACTACCCCGTCTTCCACGAGGGAACGCTCCCGCTGAAGCTCGCCCGCAAGGCCTCCTATGCGGTCGCGGTACGGTGCGAGGGCGGATTCCGCATGGAGGACGTGATGGCGTTCGGCGCGGACGGCGGTTTCGGCTACCGGTACGCGCAGAACGGCAAACTTCTGATCGTGAGCGGCGAGACCCACCGCGGTGCGGCGTCTCCGAATGCAGGCGAACGTCTGCTCCGCGCAGCAAAGGAGGCGGCGGTCGGAGAGATCGAAATCGTCCGGCAGTGGTCGAACAACGACGGCTACACCCACGACGGCATCCCCTATGTTGGTGCGCTCCGCTGCGGAATCCGTATCGCCTGCGGATACGGCGCATGGGGGATGACCAATTCCGCAGCAGCCGCCGTCATCCTTGCGGAACAGATCTGCGGAAACGGTGTATGGTATGACGATATTTTCTCACCCTACCGTAATTTTCTGCGCGGAGGGACATCCCATTTCACGGAACACATGTCCACCGCCGTAGGCGGAGCGATGCGCACAATGTCCGCGCCGCCCGACCGTTACGCAAGCGAAATCGCCTGCGGTCACGCGGAGATCATCAATTATCACGGCAAACGTGCCGGCGCATACCGCGATGAGAACGGACAGCTCCACGTCGTCGGACTGCGCTGTCCGCATCTTGGCTGTTCGCTTGAGTGGAATCCGGAAGAAAAAACATGGGACTGTCCCTGTCACGGCTCCCGCTTCGATTACACGGGCAAATGCCTTTCGAATCCCGCCGGGCACGGCATCGCAATGGAATAAAACAAACAAAGCCCCTTGCCGTTTTTGAAAAACGGTAAGGGGCTTGAAGGTTAACGTCCGTAAATAATGGAATTCGGCCGGAATCCCTCGAGAACAAAGACATCCAGAAGGTAGGCATGTCCGCGTCCGGTGATCGTACGCAGAACCTGCGCTTTTTCACGGGAAAGAAGGCTGTAATCCTCCTTGATCAGCAGATAGTAATTCAGTCCCTTTGCCGATTGGATGATCTGCCTTCCGAAATCGAACAGCAAATCGTCCGGACTGACTCTCAGCCGGACAAAATCATGAAACCGGCGGTCCTTTCCGCACAGGACGATTCCCGCGCTTCCCGCAGGTGTCCAGTCCATGAACCAGTCGGCAAGGAAAGCAAGGTCATACCGCGTCAGCGCACCTTCCCTCCGGAACCAGTCGCAGATATCGTTCGACACGAAGGGATAAATACTCAGGATGCCTTCCGCCGCCTTCGGCCCGATGCCGGGAACCTTCACCAATTCACTGTATGGTGCCGTCAGCACGCCTTTCACACTGCCGAACGCATCGATGAGCGCATGACCGATCGGATTCGTGTTCACAACGGGAATAAACTCAAACAGAAGCAGTTCCAGAACTTCATGCGGTTCGAACATCGTCAGTCCGCCATTGAGAAACCGTTCGCGCATCCGTCTGCGGTGCCCGGCATGCACATTCTTCTTTTTCTCCGCCGTCATGAAGTCTGGCCTCCAATCCGTCAAATTTTGTTTACTGCTGCAGATCCATCAGATACAGTCCGATAAATTCCACGCGGCGTTTCAGCCAGTCGCGCAGCCATTCCACCTCTTCGAGGTACGGAAGCTGCTCGTTCTTCGCCAGACCGCTGTACTGAACCTCGATGTTCCATCCCGCTTCTTCGAAGTTACGGAGGAACGAAGCACCGTAATTGTCCATCAGCCAGTCAATGACGTTCTGTCCGATTTCATTGTCCTGATACAGATTTTCGAGAACCGGATAAATTTCTTCAAACCGCTTGACGACGAGATCTACAAACTCCGGATCCTGCAGAAGTTCGTGGAACCAGTAGTTGTCCATCCAGACGCCGTCCGCGGTATCGCCGGAACCGGTACCGTAACCGGGATTGTTGCAGTATATGTAGTATTTTTCTTCTGCACAGGTATGCGAAACATTGCCCATCGCGAGGTCATAGTCCCAGATCGGACCGGCATACAGCAGGCCGTCCTTGAGGAAATACTTCGTTGAGAAGTCGTAAACGTCGATGGATTTGGTGATTTCCGAGTGAATGTAGAAGTTCACAAACGAATCCACGTCGATGTACTTCGAGTATTCCGCCATGTCGTGGGTCAGGAGTGCGGTTTCCATTTCATCGAAGAAGCCCTTGATGACCGCCTTGTCGTCGTCCGTGACCGCTTCGGGACGGACAACGCCGAACCGCTGACCGACCTTCGGCTTGTTGATGTAGAACACGCAGCCGTTGCGGTTCATGTCGATTTCAAAGATGTATTCGAAATTCGACGTATCGATGTCGACGCGTCCGCTGCCGTCCGTGACGGGTTCCTGAATGGTGTAATTTCCTTTGTAGATTCCGTCGATGTAAACGTCCGCATAGCGGCACTTGGAAGTGTATGGCAGTCCCATGCGTTCGCCGAGATGGTGCGCGATATAGTTGCGCATCAGGGATTTGTCGTAGAGGTTCGCGAGGAACGCCCAGCGGCGGCCCTTGTCCATGCCGAGCACCGATACCTTGTCCGCAAAGCGGATGTTGAACGGCTGTTTCGGCGCACCTGCCGTCGAGTTGCCGCGGAGGGAAATTTCCGCGTTTCCTTCCGTGACCTTATACTTTTCGTCTTCCGCGGAAACGATCACGATGTCACACGGCTGATAGCTCCAGTCGACCCAGCCGTGTCCGCCGCGCGTCTTGATGTATACGCGCGGGATGTCGCCCTGTATGTATTTCAGATCCTTTTTGGCTTCCGCCAGACGGACGTAAAAGTCCTCCGCCATCGCCTGGTCGAACGCATCCGAACCGAGTACGGCGTTCATTTCCTGCTTGATCGCGATAAACCGGTCGATCCCTTCCTTCTCGTACAGATCAAGGTCGCCTTCCAGTTCCTCGACTTCAAACAACGCTTTTTTCGCTTCAAAGAAGCTTTCAAACAGATAGTCCGGTTCCGGTGCTTCGGTCTCGGGAACGGCTTCTTCCTGCGCCTGCGTTTCTTCCGGCAGGACATCCGTCTCCGTTCCGCAGGAAACCATCAGCAGCGACAGAACCACGGCAATGAATAATTTAAACATTGAATTCCCTCCGATCGGGATTTTTTGATTCATAATAACCATTTAATAATATGTTATTGTAACAGATTTTCACGAATTTGTCAATGATTTTTGCCTATTCTGCGCAGAAAAAGCCGGTCCGCGCTCACGGACCGGCTTTCGGTGCATTACTTTTTCCAGAGTCTCACTTTTTCGAGGTTGACGAAGTGGTAGCGGCAGTCGGTGTGGGAGAAGCGGAACGTCATCTTTTTGATGTCCGCATTTTCCGGAATGCCGTCGAGAACCGCTTCAAAGGTGTGCCAGCCGCCGTAGAGGTCGGCGGATTTTTCAAGCGGGATCTCGAGCGCGCCGTTTGCCCATTCGAGAATAAGCTTCGCATTCAGGTTCACCGTGTTGTACAGGTTCACCGTCAGCCTGCCGAATTTCTGAAGGTCAAGCTTATTGTACGGATAGGACCTGACAAAGCAGCCGAATTCCGCGTCGTCCGAGCAAACGCGCACGCTCTGTCCCTCGAGTGTGAACGCGATATCCGGGCAGACTTCAGAGCCGGTTTCGGGCTGCCAGATCGGATGCCAGAACAGGTCGAGCACGTCGTCGTGGAGTTTCGAACCCCAGACGGAGGTGCGGAACGTGTCGTACCACGGACGCGCTTCGATGGTGATGCGGTTTTCCTTATCGGTGAAGAACGGATAGATCGGGTACGCACCGCCCCAGAGGTTGCAGCACGGTTCAAGCGACTGTACGGAATATGCCGCGTGCTTCGGTTCCGGGATGGCATCGCACCAGACGTCCATCGTGCCGGACATCGGATGGATTTCGCATTCTGCGGGGAGATAGATGCCGTCCTCCCCGGCAACATACAGACCGACCGGACGTTCGCCGTCCACGAACAGGCCGAATCCGACCGGTGCAAAGTTCAGGCGGATGCGGTTCCCGACGATTTCCCAGTCCGTCAGATGCGCGGGAGAGGTCTGCTCCCATCCTCTGCCGTAGACGTTGTCGAGCGCGAGGCTCGCCATACGTTCGCCGAGGGGATATTTGTTCGTCGGGTGGATCGGGTGGTTCGCCTGATGGTACGCCCACGAGGGCGCAAGGTCGCAGATCGGAGCCGCCGCAAACTTTTCGGGAGCTTCCTTCGCCGTTTCAACGAAAGCGTTGTTGAGGTAACCGACGTTGCATTCACCGGAGCCGCCGTACGTCCACGGATAAATGAGGGACGAGATCATCATGAACGAATCCGGGAATGCGCCGAAGCGTTCGGCGTAGGTTTTCTGATAGAAGCGGAGGTAATCCGCGTACGCCTTCGTCCAGAATTCGCCGCCGCATTCGTTTTCGCCCTGATACCAGATCACACCGCGCACCTTCACACCTTCGAGCGGAGCAATCTTGACATTGTACTGGGAAGAGGTCTGCTGGAAGTTGCAGTCACCGCGGCTGTTCCAGTTTTCCGGCGTCGGGTAGTTGCCGATCTTCTGCATCCGTTCCTTCATGTATTCGTCCGCGTCGATGGCATCCTTCGGGAACCACGACGGCATGGACGTGCCGCCCCACGTTGCGTTGAGGAAGCCGACCGGAACATCTTCCGCGCCGTTCAGCCAGTCGTACAGTTCCGCCGCGAATTTCAGTCCGAGTGCGGACACACCGTTCAGCTTTGCCGTATCGTCCGCCGTCATCCACGAACCGGTCATCATCCGGTCGGGTTCCCACGGGAATGCACCGCCTCCGCCGAACGCCGGATAATCAACATGGTACACGCGGATGTTCTTTCCCTTGATCTCTTCATACAGCTTATGCCGGTCGGTCATGGCGAAATTCGACAGTTCCATATTGGACTGACCGGACGCGAGCCAGAGTTCTCCGAAAAGAACGTCGTGCATCGTGTAATCGCAGCCGCACTTTCCGCAGTGGAGAGAGATGTCGTACTTCGTGAAGGAAGCCGCAGGAGTCTTCAGTTCAAGGGCGAAATTCCCTTCCGCGTCCGACGTCGCGGAAGCGGAAGAAACCAGACCGGATTCACTGAAAATCTTACCGGTGATCTCCGCATCTTCGCCTGCTTTCCCGTTAATCACCAGACGTGCGTCCGCCTGAAACAGCGCGCCGTCCATAAAAATCTTCTGTAACGTAAACATAGAAAACCTCCTATTTATCTATACAGATTGAAAGTTTTTGAAAAGGGGTGCGGGGAAAAACCTTATTTCTGTTCCACAAAATGCAGGGTGAAGCTGTCGCCGGTGCCGCTGCGCATGCGGGAGACGTTCAGACCGGCATTCATGAGGAATGCGCCGGAGTAGAGTTCGCCATTTTCTTCAAGACGGTAAGTCTTGTCTGCGTCAAGACCGCGGAAGCGGATGATGCGCTTGTTGCAGTGGTAGTAGCGCATGTTCACGAGGGTAAACAGCATTTCGCTCTTGTCGGGGGATACGAGTTCCCATGCGGCGTAGTAGCTGTTGTCCCACGGATTTACGATGCGGTAGAGGTCGCCGCTATGGGTGAGATCGTAATACTTGTGGTAGTCCGCTACCTGCTTCTTCACGATTTCGATGTCCTTTTCGGTCAGGTGATTCGGGTCAAGTTCGTATCCGAACGTACCCCACATTGCCACGTTGCCCTTGGTTTCGAAACCGGTACGGCGGCTCATGGAAACATGCGCGCCCATCGTGGATGCCGGATAACACATGGAGGTACCGAACTGGATCGCGATTCGTTCGATCGCGTCGGTATTGTCGGACGCCCAGATCTGGGGAGAATAGTACAGCATGGCGGGGTCGAAGCGTCCGCCGCCGCCGGAGCAGTTTTCGAGAAGGATATCCGGGAAGTCGCGGGTCAGTCGGTCCATGACTTCATAGGTACCGAGAACGAAGCGGTGGAAGATTTCTTCTCCGCGTTCAACGGAGAGAAGTGCGCTGCCCGCTTCGGAAATGTTGCGGTTGAAGTCCCACTTGACATAGTCGATCTTGTATTTGGAGAGAACTTCCTTCATCTGACCGTAGATGTTTTCGCGGACGTCCGCGCGGGACATGTCGATGACATACTGCTGACGTGCGATGGAGCAGTCACGGCCGGGAACATGAATGCACCAGTCGGGATGCGCACGGTAGAGGTCGGAGTCGGGAGAGATCATTTCGGGTTCGTACCAGATACCGAACTTGAGACCGAGCGCATTGACGCGGTCGATCAGCACGCCGAGACCACCCGGGAGCTTGTCTTCGTTGACGTACCAGTCACCGAGGGAGCAGTTGTCGGAATTGCGGA
Organism: Clostridia bacterium; assembly: GCA_017398585.1. Classification (GTDB taxonomy): domain Bacteria; phylum Bacillota; class Clostridia; order Oscillospirales; family CAG-272; genus UMGS1696. Next base: position 74,755 of record JAFQFS010000156.1, on the reverse strand, counting down.
CGCCGAACCAGCCGTCGTCCATAACGAGCATTTCGATGCCGACTTCCTTTGCACGTTCCGCGAAGGAAACGAGCTTGTCGGTGTCAAAGCTGAAATAAGCAGCTTCCCAGCTGTTGATGAGGAGCGGGCGCTTTTCGGTCTTCCATCTGCCGCGGATGAGGTTGTTGTTGTACAGACGGTGGAAGATACGGGACATTTCGCCGATACCTTCCGCAGAGAAGACGAGAACGGCTTCGGGCGTCTGGAATTCTTCGCCCGCTTCGAGGTGCCAGTTGAATCCGTCGGGATTGATACCGATGTTCACGCGGGTACATTCGTAGTAGTCCACGTCGGCGGTGATGTCGAAGTTGCCGCTGTAAACGAGGTTGAAGCCGTAAACTTCGCCCTGGTTTTCATCCGCGCCGTGACGGACAAGAGCCGCAAAGGGATTATGGAAGTGCGAAGACGAACCGCGGGTGGAGGACAGCGAAGTATGGCCGTGTTCCAGCGGGGAGCGTGCCATATTGCGTTCCGCGTTGTGGCGGCCATAGAGATGAACGATATCGAAATCCATCGTGTTGAGAGAAACGCTCGCACTGTAGACCTTTTCGATATCCATCGGCTTGTCGGATTCGTTGATGATGCGGACGGCCTTGGTCATAGCGCCGTAATTTTCGAATACGGTGTACATAAGAACCGCAGCAGTGTCGGTCACCTTATCACGGACGTAGATTTCGAGAGTTTCACACTCGTCGTCGCTGTTCGCGTAAGTTGCGGGCATACCGGCAAGAGCGGGCTTGCCCTTGTAGATCTTATGGCTGACATAACGGAAGTCGGTGCAGTTGTTGCCGTCGGCATTGCGGATCGCAACGGCAGTCTTGCGGAAATCACCGACGCCGAAACCGGAGTATTCCAGCGGAGAAACGTCCGCAGAGAAGGAACGCTCCTGCACGGAAGCGTTGTTCGGCGAGAAGGATGCAAAATATTCGCGGAACATATATCCCTTGAAGTTCACGTCCGGAATCTTCGCGCCGTAGTACGGACAGAGAAGGTATCCCTGTTCGAAAATCTCGATCACATACGTCGAGGTCGCGGTATCAAGTTTGAAGATATTCTTATCTTCGATAAAACGAATGCCCATATGGTTTTCTCCTTGGTTTTCAGGAATTTTGTTGGTTCTATTATGCCATAAAGGGGGAGAAATTGCAAGGGTTTCGGAAAAGGGGAACGGTCGCTTTTTGAAAAAAGCTCCGCAAAAACTTCAATCTGTTGTAGCCATATTGTTTGGCTGACATGATACAGAGGGGGAAAAGGAAGGAATTTTCGGTGGAGTACGGCTGAAATTTGTTCGGGCGATAGCCGTGGAGTCATAAAAATCATGGGGAATAGGAGAGCGACTTCACAAAATGACATTTTGTTCAGCGCTCGACACTTCCGTAACCTCAATTTAGTACGCCCTTGTAGAATTCAGCTACGGATGCGTCAGCATCCGCTCGAGTTGCTCCGCAACTCGTCTTGGCATGCCGCCGTTCGTGCTTTGCGTTCGTGCAAACTGTATGTCAGCCGATAGAACTATCAGAAGCGAGGACGGCGACAGCCAAGCCGAGCGGACACTGACAAAATGTAGAAGGATTTCTCTCCTTCGCACTATATTAAGGTTATCCCATACGGCGTGGGAAGTCAGGGTCTCGGTGGCCCCTGACTTCCGTCTCCACCCTTCCTCAGAAATTGGATGTCTATATTTTCGCGGATGGGATAGTCTAAATGGCTACGCACAGCCCCAATAAAAATCCCCTAATAAACAAAAAATCCGCTGTATCAAACCGGCTACAACAGATTAAAAAGTTTTGAAGGGAGTTTGAGGGGAACTTTTTCAAAAGTTCCCCTCAAGAAAAAACGCTATTTTGTAACTCAATACTTCCCGACAATCTTGATTTCTTCCACGATCGCACGGAAGTTCTCAAGACTTACGGAATTGGGGACGGAGTGGTCGGAGGAGAAGATGTAGCCGCCGTTTTCCTTGAGAGCGGGGATGACACGGCGAATTTCTTCGATGATGGCTTCCTTGTCGTCCCAGAGAACGGCGTTGACGCCGCCGTGAAGGACGAGCTTGTCGCCGTATTTTTCCTTCAGGGTCAGGGGTTCCATGCCCGCTTTGACTTCGAGCGGGTTCAAAGCGTCGAGACCGATGTCCATCAGGTCGTCCATGCGGCTCATGATGTTGCCGCAGGAGTGGAGATGCGCGTAGATGCCGTGATTGTGCGCCCAGTCAACCGCGCGCTTGTGAACGGGCTTCAGCATTTCGCGGTACATTTCGTTCGAGAAGAACGTCGTGCCCTTGTAGCCCATGTCGTCCGGCCAGCTGATGCAGTCGAAGTGGTAGCCCGCGTCCCAGATCTGCCCGAACAGGTCGATGCAGCGGTCGAGGTACGTGTTGAACATATCCTGTACCATCTCCGGCTCTTCGTACATCGCGATCAGCAGGTTTTCCGTGCCCATCATCCAGGAGTGCGTCACGTCAAAGCCGAACCAGAAGTTCGCTGTGATCCACTGCCCCTCCGCCTGCCACTTCGGATACGCTTTCTTCAGGTAATTCCAGTCGATACGTCCTTCCCCTTCGTACATCCGGCGCTTGCAGTCTTCCCATGCCGCCGGATCGGTTACCGTGTAGTCGAGGAATTCCGGCGTCGAGTCCAGACCCTTGTTGTGACGCATCGTCACACCCCAGTTCGTCTTGTACGTGATCGACGTTTCGTCTTCTTCAAGCACTTCGTAGGGATAGCGCGGCGTAATATCCACACCGATCCCTGCCGTCTTATCGGTCCCGAAAAATTCTCTCCAGTCCATTCCTTCCGGCATTCCTTCGTTCTGCCAGCGGCGGATCGTCCCCGCCCACGGACTGTCGATAATCGGTACCCGGTCCGCTTCCTTGTGTGCGTACATCCGCGCAAAGCGTTCCTTTACTGTCATTTCTGCCATAGTTTTTCATCCTTTCGTTCTTGGATAACGTTTATCTTTCTGTTCTTAGTATAATGGAAATGAAGGAAATTCGCAAGGGGGTTTTTCGGATTTTTTCACAGAGATCGCAATTCGATAAAATCTTCAGAAAAATCCTGAATCTTTTTCAAAAAAGGTATTGACAAAGCCGAAACAATGTGATATAATGATGGAGCAACAGAGGGAAGCCCCTATGCGGGAGAATGTGCCGGAGTGGCGGAATTGGCAGACGCCCGGGACTTAAAATCCCGTGATACGTAAGTATCGTACCGGTTCGAACCCGGTGTCCGGCATCTTCTGTTGATAAACTGAATATCGCGGGGTAGAGCAGTCTGGTAGCTCGTCGGGCTCATAACCCGGAGGTCATGTGGTTCAAATCCCTTCCCCGCAATCGAAAAAGTAACCTTTTTAAGTGAGATTCGCTTGAAAAGGTTCTTTTTTTGCGTAAAAAGTAACATGGGGGCAAATGAGGATGCCATGGATTCGGCTGTTCTGTATAAATAACCTTCAAAACAAATACTCCATACACAGAATCGCGCATCAGACTACACATGTAATTTTACATGTTTTTACACAAGTAAACTGTTTTTAACTTTTATAAATTAAAATTCAATTACCTAATTTAAACTTTTAAATATTGATTAAAACCATTTTTTTATGCTATAATTTATTTAAATTAAATTTTATAATTTAGGTGTTATATTGATATTATGTATATTACTTTTTAAACGGATACGTCCAGGTAAACCATAAATTGGATAACAAGGAGCAGGATGTTCTGTTTATATCAAACGTCGTTTATACAACTTATGATAAATTATACCATCACCCCCCTGTTTATCTTTTATCCGTTTCAGGAAAAACTTACACCTCTTCCCAAGAAGAAAAACTCGCCTACCCCTGCCATATCATTAAAATCTCTCAGGAAGAATATCTATCCGATTCCTTTTTCTCCCTTCTTGTTGACCAATACAAACTTCGAATCGGAAACCCAGACGCCCTGGTTTTCCCCATAAATTCTCCGGCACAGTCAAGTGAACAGCTTCGCAACGCGCTCTCCAACCTTCAACAGAAACAATATGTCTGCCCCTATCAGGGTGGATGGCAAAGGATAGACAAGATCAATTCCTGTAACTACATCGGTACTATTAATCGCTTCATGAGAACTTTCGCAGAAAAGGATCCTGCTGAATTTTCAAAGCACATTCAACCTGCAAATCTCGTACCCATGAACAACTCTTTGGTTGACACCTGCCAGAAAATTGCCTATGCGTTCAATCAGATTCTGGATCGCGATACCCGTATTTTCCTGTTCCTCTACTATCATTACTGTTTCACTGCCTCCCTTTTCGGTCAGCTGCAGTCTGACAAAATCCTGTGCCTTGATATCCCAGATCCAAATTTACGCGCTGATATCATAGCACGCTTTTTCCCTGCAACTGTCTGTGAAAGTGTTTTGACCAGTTCCACCAAGAAAGAGTTTTGTGAAGTATATAATAATACCAATGATATTCCCTTTATCGTTGAAGAGGTTCCAAGTATCCGGAATTCAACAATCGGAAAACTTGAATCCATTGTAAATAAGATTGTTACCATTCAGCGCACTCCTCTCTTCCCAACAATCCCAAATTCCTTTCCAATTATTGAGGAAAACTTTGCTGTTCCAATCCTTTTCACTGAACAATCCCATCCGGAAAAATCCTTCTATCATATTTTTCTTGATCCCGAATCCTTCTCTCCCTTCAGTTACTCTGCCTCTCACCTCAGTTTCTCTACACCGACATCTTCTGCCGAACTTCAGGAATACTTCAATCACTTTTACAGATACTTTCCAACAGCATTCCAACATGCCCTGCAGCATGATGCGTTTTCCCGATCCCCTATCAAAATCATTTTTTTTACACTGTACACTGCCTGGGAAGATATGTGTTACTCATTAAAGATTACGAACCCGTTAAATGTTCACGATGACCCGAATTGCATCGACTCCTGCAATACAGCAATTCTGCTGGATGCCTATCTGCCCAAAATCAGCAAAGTCAGAACGGTTACTCCACAGCTGTTCCTTGATACACTGAAAACACTGGCGGATAATCATACCATCCCCGTATACAAACGGCTGAATGCCCCGGTCAACGAGTGTCTTCCGTACATCACTTATTTGGATAAAATGCTGCCGTATATTTTAGAAAGTACTGACTCTGAAAATAATACGGTCTGGAGTATCAACCTGCCCGCTCTCCGAAGTGTACTTCAGAATATTCCCGGTCAGAACCACATAAAAGAGGTATTACAGCTGCTTTCCGAAAAAGGGATTCTGGAATCCAGCAATATCAATCCTGCCTCGTACCAAAAAAGATATACTGTACACATCAACAACGAGGATACAATTTCCTGTCACCATGATATTGCATTATACGGTATCCGTTTCCCCGCCGAAGAAAAAAAGCAAGATCCCACACAAGCTCCTCCGTATATAAAGCCTCAAACGTCCCATTTCAAATTAGGACTGGATATGAACTGTTCCTCGAATGTCTATTGGGATTTTGAGGACGAAAGAGTCCCGAACAAACATCTGCTGATCACCGGACAAAGCGGCTGCGGTAAAAGCGTCTTCCTTTCCAAATTAATAAAACAAGCAGGCGAACAAAAGTTAACCACCGTAGTCATTCACCTTCAGGGGGATTTGCCCTCCGCTGACAATTCTGTCATCATAGATATCGCAGGGGATAACCCGGGCATAGATCTGGAGAACCATGAATTGTATAATGGAGAAACTGTTTTTTATCTGCTCCAAAAAATGTATGGCATCAGAGATATCTACCAATCAATCATTCAGGGAAGCTATAAGGCGTACGCCCAGAACCACAGCGATGTATACACTCTCCACACCTTTGCAAAAAACTTCAATCAATACAAAGAAAAATACGAGAAGACTCTGTCCGGCTATGATACCACGGATACCCCGCCATCCATAAAGACTCCCGTTCCTGTACAAAGAATGTGGAACGACATTATTGAAAACCACTTTTTCTCCGGGAAACCGCTTCGCTGGAATGATTATCGCGGCAAAACAGTAATACTCGATTTCAGAAACTGTGCAGAGTCCGACAGTCTGCGATCGAAACTGGCTGCAGCTTTCATGACAGATTTGTATCGCTGGCAAAAAAAGAATGAAACACAAACCTCCTCTGACGCCGCCAATAAAAATCCGCTCATACTGGTTATTGATGAATTCCAGCATCTTGACACCAGTAAAAACTCCATCATCAATGAAATTTTACGTGAAGAACGAAAATACGGAGTTTCTTTCTGGCTTGCGTCTCAAACGGTCAGCAGCGAAAACGGTGCTTTGTTCAACACCTGTGTCAAGCAAGCCGGTGTACGTATATTCTTCGATTCGGGAAAGGAAGGCAATAAAAAAATTGCCGGTCTGCTCGGTAATACCCAAAAAGAAAAAATAATTTTCTGAAAATCCTGGATGAGCAGCTTTCCAAAGGACAGTTCCTTTTCTCATGCTCACCTCATCCGACGATCCCGATCGACAGTTCAACGGCTCTTTCCGAAGATAATCTTCCCTCTCCCAATCCCCCTTCTCAGATCAATGCATCCGAACCACCCGAATCTGCCTTATCTGAACCGGTATACTACCAAAAAACATTCAATGTATAGTCCCATTAAAGAGGAAATGCTTCACAAACATTTCCTCTTTAATCGTTTCGGCCTTTTGAGAAGCTGGAATTCAGATCAGAAATACCGTTGCAAACACCGCAGTATATTTCTGGATCAGCTCCGGCGAGAGGGAACCAAAGTCGTCCTTCGTCAGGCCGGCAACGAAGAAGGTTCCTGCAATAATGTCGTACAGGTTCCCATCTTCATCGAACAGCGGACGGTTCCACGGGAGTCCGAGCAACTTGCCCTCGTCGTTGCAGATCAGTGCGATCGGGTCTTCCATTGAGGGATAAATTGCCTGGATCGTACCTCCGACAAGTTTCTGATAGACGGACAGTTCTGCGGGGATTTCGATCGGTTTCGGAACTTCATAAGGGTTCACCAGTAAAACGGTGATGGTAGGGCTGGACATACTCATCCTCCGGTATAAAAAATTCAAGCAGACAGCGGCTTGTTCAAAGCTATACTATCTGCTTGAATTTCTGTGAGTTTACAGCAAATACCCTGTATTCTTTTAAACTGTTTCCTTATTGCTCTGATACCATAAATTAATCCCATAGGGACGAAGTACAGCCTTGGCGTAGTTCAAAAAAGCATGATGTTCTTTTCTGGTTCCGCCATAGCGATGTCCGTCCACATAACTGACCGAATTGATTACAATATGGATGTTCAGATTTCCCGTATCTTCATGAACCGCATATACCATCTCATATTCCATCCTATAGAAAGCAGACAATTTGTGAGCGATCTCATTCGCAATTCTGTAATCTTCCAGTTCCTGCGAAGCAAAACTCACAATGAACTGCCGTACCTTTACACCATTGCTCTTGTTAAATTTTGCCGCAGTTGTATCCATACATGCTGCATAATAGGCAGCTGCTCTCGTCGGATCCTCAATCATCAGTCCAGGGAAATTATATCCCATAAAACACCGATGCGGAAGCTTGTATTCCTGCAGAATATATCTGAGGATATCATATCTTGCCTCATCATCATGATACTTGCCTTTCTTATTTGCTGTCTTAAAAATTGCCATGATTTTGTACCTCCTGTTTTTCATGTCAGTTGTATTGTTTATATATACTATATTTGTATATTAATGATGTATAGATAGTCTATCAGTGTATATCTACATATAGGTATTTCCTCCTCTATAGTTTACGCAAGGGGCAAGAGTTTCTGCAACTCTTGCCCTGGGGCGCCCATATTATTTTATCTTATTGTTTGCTGCATTGTTAAAGATTTACTTCATATATCTATGCTTATCACGGCTTTTCTACCATCCGTGCAAACTCCCCCGAGGACATCCACAGTCCTCGGGGGTATCTCATTTCTTCCACAGCTTCGCGCTATCGCGCACATATTCCTCCACCGCCTCCTTAGGTATCTTCCACACCCGACCTACTCGGAACCCTTTCAGCTTCCCGCTCTTCAGCAAAGCGTAGATCGCGTTATGTCCGACTCTCAGCATTTCAGCGGCTTCCTGTGCGGTCAGCAGTTCTTCGTACTCTCTGAACATTCCATTCCTTCCTCTCTGCATTTCCGGAACTTCGGACAGGTCTCCGGCGTATGAGGGCAGTTGTCCGCATACTCACAGCGTTTCTTATTCTGTTTCCTGCGCTGCGGTCTGTCCTTCCGACGGTACAGATCCAGTTTCTCGATCTGCTGCTGTACCGCAGGCTCGGTTCTCTGAAGCTGCAGTGCAATGTCACTGATGCCTACACCTTCGTTAAACATATCTTTAAGTTTTTCGATTTCTTCCTGATCCCAGTAGTCTCCTTCCCGCTGAAGCTTTGTGGTACGGTTTCTCAGAGCCCGGATCATTTCGGTTTTGTTGTTGTCATTCATTAGCAATGACCTCCTTTATTGATTTACAATTATGTTTACTCCCATGTTCCCTTTTAAAAAAGTGAATTCACTTTTTATATATACTATACAACCGATTTTTTGTTTGCTCAGCAAAAAATCAACGCTGTACAGAGAGAAAGGAGGCAAGAATCCCCCTGCCCCCATCTCACAAGTTTCAGCACAGACTTTCAAATACTCCATCGCGAATGATGCCGGCTCCAAAGCCGATCGGAAAGTCTCCGTATGCATCCTTGACATAATTGTGGATATACCAACAAACTTCCGGCGCATAAAGCGATTTCACTTTCGAATAAAACGCCTCGTCCTGAATCATCACATAGTCTCTGGTACAGTTCGCCACATCGCTCACCCAGACAACCCTATGCGAAGCGTCTTTCAGTTCCTCTGAAAGCGATCCGTATAAAACAAAATGGATAAGCTCATTCATATCGCCGCAAGGGGTATTACAGGAAGTACTTCTTGCGCTGAAATAAAGAATGTTTCCTCTGTCCCCTTTATACAAACATTCTTCGGTGTCATTATAAAACTGTACTTTTCCGTATTCTCTGTCGGACACATGGATAGGATCAATCTCTCCATATGCATCTGGTCCCATAATTTCCGGAACAACAACTTCTTTGTTGGATAATACGAGAGTAAAGGTTTCACTGGATCCTTCAATCTGAATTTTCCCATCCAGTACTCTGCCTTCTCTTACTGCAGTTAATCTGCTTTCATTTTCGATTACCATAATTTTTCTCCTTTTTGGGATTGAAATAATATTTTTTCAGGACTGTCATTCATAGACAACATTTCCTTTACAATATGGTTAGAGTGCAAGTAAGAGTTTACATAAGCTCAGAAGGGATCCGAAGGGGAATGAAGTGCTTTCTGTCATCCCCCTCTCCTCTTCCTGACCTTCCGATAAAACGTGCTCGGCTTCAAATTCAGCCGCCTCATGGCTTCCACTGCGGTGATCCTGCCGGATTCCCATAGGGTTACAACCTGTGCGAAGTTTTCCCGTTCGATCGGCTTTCTTCCTTTATATACACCGTTCGCTTTCGCAATCTCTACACCTTCGCGCTGTCTATGCAAAATATACTCGCGTTCCAACTCCGCGACAGCACCAAAGATTGTCAACATGAATTTTCCTGTCGGAGTTAACGTATCGATTACTTCCTTCTTCGATACAAATTCCACATTCTTGCGGTTCAGGTAATCGATCAGCTCCAGCAGGTCGCGGGTATTTCTCGCAAACCGGCTGATGGACTCCACAATCACCGTATCGCCTTCGCGGACGTAGTTCATCATCCGTTGTAATTCCGGTCGATCGGTGTTCTTACCGCTCATGCGGTCAATGTAGACCTGTTCCACACCCAGTTCCTGCATCAGCACTTCCTGCCGTGCGGTATTCTGATCAGAACTGCTGCATCTGATGTATCCGATTTTCATAAATTCCTCCCATTGAAGTACACCCTATTAGCATACCGTAAAAGTATGGCAATAGGGTTATGTTTCTCATTCTGGCATGGGCCATTTTCCGCGGCGATCCTAACGACGCGGCGGCACGCCAATACACATATTGTCCATCCGTTCACCTCCCTTCACAGCTCATAGGGAACCATGCCGTAGAAATACTCTTCGATTTCCTCCGGTGTGATTCCTTCTTCCAACAGTGCGTCGATGTCCTCCCGTGTATAGCCGAATGCCCCTGAGATGGAATAGAGATCATCCATATAGGATTCTTCCGCTTTGATGCAGGACGGATAGTAATCCCACAGAGCAAAACTATACGGACGGGTGTACATCGGCTTCATCGTAAAGTTGTTGTAGGTCAGCTCCCCAGATTTGTCAATACGAAGGATATCGCCTGCTCTGAGAGGAACTTCCTTCGGCTTACCAAGCGAGAACCGCAAATTTCTCAGCGCACCGAGTAATATCTCTTCCGTGGAGGCATACAGGTACAGTCCATGATTCTCCCAGTGATACAGGCACATCGGATTACTGCCACGGATGAAATAGAGGTTGTCGCAATCATCCAATACGGTGATCGTGAACGTTCCGCTCAGCAGGTCCGCCATATCGCGCAGACTGTCGAAGGTCAAGGTATCCGAACGTTCGAGAAGCTGTACCGCAATATAGCTGTCGGTTTCTACATCCGTCGAAGGAAGATTCTCTCTCTTCCGTAGCTCTCAGTCATTATCAATGATACCGTTGTGCGCCAACGCAAAAGTTGTCCCACCAAACGGATGATTGTTCCGATTTTTCTGCTCACTTCCCTGCGTGGTCATCCGTGTGTGTCCCATGATGATATTGGTATCGGACAGTACGCGGAATTTCATTTTATGCGCAGGAAGTGGACGTTTGTAAATATGAAGTCTCTCCTGACCATTGTAAGCGATCCCTGTGGCATCAACACCGCGAAGTTCGCATTCCCTTGAGAGGACAGTCAGGATATGCTCCTTCTGAGACATACTCAGACTTCTGCCATAGTCAATGATTCCGAATAAGCAGCACATTACACTTCCTCCTCGCTTTCGATTTTGTCGTTGATGTACAGCCGACGTTCCTTGAGATACTGGATCAGCTCCGGTTCGGTGATCCCCATCATGAAGTCGCTCCACGACAGGTTGCGCATTTCCTCATCACACAAAAGAATCGCCGCGTCGCAGATGTGGTTGACCATCTGCAGCGTGGCGATGAGGGTGTTGTATTTGAGGGTACCGCGGAAAATGCGGAATTCGATGGTGTGGAAGTTTGTCAGGTTCACACAGGTGTAGCGTCCTGCGCTGCCTTTCTTGGCGTGTTCGAGGATGTCTTTCGGTTTGTCCTTGTAACCGTAACGGGCAGCCCAGCGGTCAAGCTGACGGCGGGTACGGCGGCTGAATTTGAGAAGCTCCTCCCAATGACGTTCGAAGAGGTACAGGATTCTTGCGATAACTTCATCCTGTTCGGCTTCGGTATCGCCGAATGCGGTACGGTTGACGTGGATATGCAGACCACAGGTACCACTCTGGTGGGAGGTATAGCCGAGGCGGACGGCTTTGTCGAGGATCGCCTGCCACGGCATTTCGTACTGGTGGAACATAGGCGACATCGGGTGCGTGACGATCTCCAGACCGTCTTCGAGCGAACCATCATGCTTGCAGTAGATGTATTCCAAACCGTTGCGGTGTGCGGTTTCGAGGATGCGTTCTGCATTGGAAGTACATTCGCCTGCACCGTCGATCTCCAGTTCCACACCGAAGAATCGTTCGCCGGTTCCATAGAAAATGGGATCAGGCTTGTAGTTGTAGTCGTTGATGCTCTGGGATTCGGCACGTGCGGAGTAACAGGAGCGACAGTAGGGATCGTCATCATCGTCGGGATAATAGGCTTCAGCAAGATGGAGGATACAGCCGCAGGAGGTACAGTGGGTATAGTGCTGTTCGTAGCAGCCCTGACACAGCGGGAAGCCGTGGGAACCGGCGTTGTCGGCGAACCAGATGCGTTCGCCGCAGCATTGGCATTCGGTAGTGTAGCGGGTCACGCAGTCGGGACAGAGGAGATGGTCGGCGAATTCGAGGATATCCTCGGCGGGGGTGTTGTGGCTGCAGAGTGTGCAGGTGGGGGTGGTCATAATAAAATATTACCTCGTAAAATGAAAATAACCCAGCCGGATTGGCTGGGTTTCATAGAGATAATATGTAGTTGAAAATAGAAAGTTTGGCGGGTACTGTCCTCCTCTTTATTCCTCCCCCGTCTTAAAGTTATACACCGGTGTAATCCTCTCGATCACATCCATCGTCTCACCGATTTTCCCGACAATCGCCTCCATCGGCTTATACGCCATCGGGCTTTCGTCCAGCGTCTCCCTTGAAACCGACGTCGTATAAATCCCCTTCATCTCCTTCTTGTACTGCGACAGCGTAAAATGATCTCTCGTCTCCGCGCGGCTCATGATCCGTCCGGCACCATGCGGTGCCGAGTAATTCCACTCCGCATTTCCCTTCCCGATACCGATCAAACAGCCGTCCCTCATGTTCATCGGAATCACCACACGTTCTCCTTCCTTCGCGGAAATCGCGCCTTTCCGCAGGATCATCGCATCGGTATCAATGTAATTGTGGACACACTCGACCGTTTCGGCAACATCCGCCTTCATTCCCCGGACAATTTCATCCGCAATCGCCCGACGGTTGAGCGATGCAAACGCCTGCACGACCGACAGATCGTGCAGATATGCCGTCATACCCTCGCCGGTCAGACAGGCGAATTCGTATGGAACGCTGTCATCCTGCCGATACGCCTCTCTCTGATAGAAATTCGCCGTTTCCGCGCCGAGATGACGGCTGCCGCTGTGAACGATCAGCCAGTACGAACCGTCCCCGCTGCGGTCAACTTCGATAAAGTGATTTCCGCCGCCGAGGGTGCCGATACTTGCGTGAGCTTTGTCCGCCTGAATGTGACGGTAACACAACAGCCGTTCCAGTTCCGCCTGTTCCGCAAAACGATGCGGTTTTGTACGGACATTTCGTCCCGCCAGAATTTTTTCATGGATCAGCTTGTCCAGTTTCTGCAGATCCAAACGTTTCGCATCCAGCCGGACCGCAAGGATTCCGCAGCCGATGTCCACGCCGATCAGCCCGGGCGCGACGCAGTCGGTGACGGTCATCGTCAAACCGATCACACAGCCTTTTCCGGCATGAACATCCGGCATAACGCGGATTCTGCTGTCTGCGGAAAGCGGAAGTCCGCAGAATTCGCGGAGCATTCCTTCGGTACTGCTGTCGATGGTATCGGCATAGATGACAGCGGTGTTGTGGGTATTCTGTATAGTAAGCAAAATAGGGTTCTCCTGTTTGGTGTTTGTTTTTATTATAGCATACGTCGGAGGGTTTATAGCAGGAGAGATCGGTTGGAATTGTTTTTTCTGAATTCTGCCCTTTATCCGCCACAAAAATTTCACAAAACATCTTGCTTATATACTTGATAATCATTATTATAAAGGGATCTGAACGCATGACTGAAAACAAAACAACCGAGCTGAAACGGGAATATATCGATGCAATTAAAAACACCGTCACCGCATTTGCTAACTGCGACGGCGGATCGATCTATATAGGAATCAACGACGACGGAAGTGTCTGCGGCGTGGAAAATGTGGACAGTACAATGCTCCGTGCGGCAAGTGCGATACGCGATGCAATCCGTCCCGATGTAACCATGTTTACCGAATGCCGAAATGAGACCATGGATGGAAAAAATGTTGTTGTAATCACGGTACAGCGCGGCACGGCACGTCCTTATTATCTCGCCGGAAAAGGATCCGCCCGGAAGGAATCTATGTACGTCAGGGAGCATCCACGGTTCCTGCCACGGAAAGTGCCATTCTTGCCATGATTAAAGAGACCAGCGGGGACAGCTATGAAGCCGCACGTTCTCTCCAGCAGCAGCTGACTTTTCATGAAACCGCTGCGTTCCTCCATGCCGCCGGTGAGACGGACGGGATTTGCGGCATCAGCCAGAGCGAAGGTACAGCGGTTTTCGCTGCCCTTCGCCATCATGGAAAAGACCGGTGCGCCTGCCGCAGAACGGGAACGGGTATCCACGGGACGCCACGACGGCATCAGTTCATGCGAAAACCGTCCGCCGGGGTTCCATGTGGAGAAAATATCGTCAAATTCCGTGAACCACCGCAGTTTGATCCGCTCGGGAAAGCGTTTTTCGGGATAATCCACGGTGATCCGGTAGAGATAAATGCCGTTTTCGGCGGATACGGGGGTGACGGAGACTTCTGCCTCGCAGTTGTCCCATGTGAATACGGTTTTGTCCGGTGTCATGATGTGTTCCCTCGTTTTTATTGATTTTCTTTTGCGGGAGCAGCAGATTCCCCGTTCAAAGAGAAATTCCGCACGGTGATATCAATGGAATTATTAGATCCGCCGCAGCCCGTCCAGAATCCGACGTACATAGCATCTGTCGCAAGCTCGGGATTCTCAATCGCACCGTCCGCAAAGGGAATCCAAGCACTGCCTGATTGATAATATCCCGTGAAAATATCCCCGGATTTCACAAGCCGCACCGCTGTATATCCTGTCGGATTCGGGTCGGCGGTATAGCGTTCGATATTCTTGCTGCCGCACATCATGGCGATGTGGTTGTGGCGGGTTTCGGTCTGATTCGGGAAGGAGGTGTGATACCGCTTGCCGATGGAGACGAACTTCGTCAGGTCTCCCGAAAACGCGCCGATGAATCCGCCCTGCCAGTTTGCGTTCAGTGAGCCGGAAATCTCAGCGGTGATCTCAAAGTCTCCGTCCGCTTTCATGGCGAACACATTGGACTCGATGATGCCGGTTTTGGCGGTGATCGTCACTTCGTTTTCGCCCTTGATGATGTACTTCGCGTCGCTGTTCTTCACCGTCCACTTGCCGTCAAGCACATACTTCGGCGGCAGAACGGTCACGACGATTTCGGCTTTCTTTGTTTCATCATAAATCGACATTGCCGTAACGGTGGTTTTACCGGCGGACAGTCCCTTGATGAACGCACCCTTTGCGGTGAATTCCACGGATGCAATTTCAGGATCCGCCACGGACCAGATCACCCCGGCGGATGCGGTATTCATGGGATCGTACGCCAGAGAAACCGGAACGGTGTAATAGGTTTCCACGGTCACGTCGGTCACATCGGCGGTGACGGACTTCAGATCGGATGCTCCCGCAGGAACAAACTTGATTACATAACCGCCGCCCCGCTGGACATGGACGGAAATATCAGTTTCACGGGTCACGCTGTTCATCACGCGCATATCCAGAACCTGACGTTCTTCACCCTTTTCGTGGTAGATGACCGCGGTGTAGGTCTTATCCGCATCAAGGAATGCCGGTTTGTATGTAAAAGTATACTCGTCCACACTGATGCCGCCCGCAAGCCATGTATCCCCTGATCTGCGCGCCAAATTGACCTTTACGCCCACATCCGCGTCGATGACGGCGAGTTCATCCCAGCTTTCGGGGAAGTTGGTGTACAGATTGATTGCCGCGGGGACGCTGTAATACTCTTCCGGCTTGCTTCCCATAGAGTGGATGCCGTTTTCGATCAGCACGGACAGGGCAATCTGGAAGCCCATCGAAGTCTTGCGGACATCACGGGAGTAAAGCTGTTCGGTCACATCGGCGGTACCGACGGCGGAACGCAGGAACGGGATGAGGGTATACTGTTCCACGGTGATGCCGCCCTGTTCCTGACCGCGGATCGCTTCTCTTGCGATGGCGTTGGGCCATGTGCGGATTTCACCGGACGGCGGATTGGAGCCGTGAGCGTTCACAAGCAGTTTATACTGCGCCGCGTCGCGGTAGATATCGTCGTAAAGCTGCATCATTTTCTGACCGTCGTTGAAGAAGAAGTCCACCTTGATGCCGACAATTCCGGCTTCCGACCATTCTTTGAACCGCGCAAGACGTTCTTCCTTTACGGCAACGTCGGTTTTGTTGACCCATGCGATCAGCTTCACGCCCTTTTCGTCCGCATGTGCCTTCACATCGTCAAACCACGGCCACATGCCTTCGTAGCGGATGCCGGGTTTGGATTTGCATTCGGGCTGCCAGCGTTCGTCGAGGATGTAGTATTTCCATCCCATGTCGGCAGCGAGATCGATGAACTTCTTGTGGATGTCGGGGTCTTCCTGCCCGCCGTAGTAGCTGACCCACGACCACGATGACAGACCGGGCTGTACCCACTTGTCAAATTCATACGCCGGATCAGGTGCGGGACTGAGGTTTTCGACCATGGTGTTATGCAGAATATCCGCCGGTGTACCGAGAATGACGCATCTCCACGGGGAGACGAACGGTGCGGAAGTCTGAATGGGTTCGGTCTGCACGAGATCGAAGATCATCTGCATGGTACTGCCGTTTTCCAGCCGCAGGAGGGAGCCGGTGTAGGTTCCGTGGCGGTCGGCTTCCATGATGAGACCGTACCTGCCGTTCGTTTCGTACAGCATGGGCAGGGACGGACGGATGCCGTCTTCGGTTTCACCGATTTTTCCGGGGAGGTAGTTGTCCTCATACATGAAATCACGTCCGCGGCGGGGCATGAACCAGATATTTGCCTGATCCGGCAGACGGAAGTTTGTGATTTCGGCATCCGGCTCAATTGTCATCGCCTGTGCTTCGGCGGTGCTGATGACATAGCGGAAGGCGATGCCGTCATCGTATGCCCGGCAGACCAGATCAAAGTTCACGCCTTCCTTATTAAAATGAAGCGTTTTCTCCTTGCAGCGGTTGGTGTAAATCCGCTTCTTGCCGGAGAACACCGGATAGGTTTCGTCGATGATATGGTCGGATTCGGCTTCCAAAACAAGTCCGTCTGTAAAGTCCCCGAGGCTTGTGATAATCCCCATCGCGGATTCTTCCAGAACGGGAATACCGTCCTGCACGGCGGTATAGGTCAGTGCGCCGGAGCCGGACAGACGGACGGTCATTGCGGTATTCATGGAAGGGGATGTAATTTCAAATTTCATTTCGATAGTCTCCCTCTGTCGTTTGTTTTTTCTGAATTTTATCACAGGAAAATCGTCAAGTCAAGCGAGAACACCCCTGCATCCGGCAGGTTTAGTCGATTTTGGCAGAATCGGCGGAAAAGATTAGCTTTATTGAATATTGTCGCCGGCTATAATGTGATATAATAAAAAGTAACAACAAACTTCAGAAACAGGAAAGAAGGCATTCGAATAAAACACATTATGGACAGCGCAATCGCAAAATTCCTTGATCCCACCATCCCCGCATGGGGCGCGAGCGAAGAAGAAATCGACACGCCGTGGTGGCTGATCGCGAAAGAAGGCTGTGACCCGTCCCTGCCCGGCGGTGGTCTGGCGAGGCACGATATGCTCTACATCGGCGAGGGCTGCAACCGGATGTACCTCATCGTCGGCGGAAAAATCGTCTGGACGTACTGCACCGGCAAGGGCTGGGAATACGACGACATCTGGATGCTGACAAACGGCAATATTCTGTGCGCCCGGCAAGGTCACGGAATTCGACAAGGATTTCAACGAACTGTGGACGTATGACATCGGCAGACTGAAGCCGTGGGCGGCGGTCCGTCTGAAGAACGGCAACACCCTCATCAGCGACGAGGCGGGCGATCTTGTGCGGGAAGTACGTCCCGACAAATCGACGGCGTGGGAATTCCGAATTGCCGAACTGCCCGAAGAATACCGTCTCGCAGGAACGCAGAGCTGTGTACGTCTGGAAAACGGCAACACAATCCTCTGCGCACGCGGGGACAACGGAAGAACGCCGCAGCTTGTCGAAGTCACGCCGGACAAACAGGTGGTCTGGGTGGTCAAGGACTGGAAGAACCTCGGTCCCGCATCGGCAGTGCAGATCCTCCGCGACGGCGGCATTCCCGAAAATCCCGGCGAATGCATGAGATAATTATCTCAGAGATAAATAATATCCCAAAGATAACGGGAAAGGAGCAACATCATGAAAACCTACATGTTCTGCAACGCGCATCTCGATCCGGTGTGGCTGTGGCAGTGGGAATCGGGGCTGTCCGAAGCCCTGTCCACCTTCCGTGCAGCATCGGATTTCATCGACGAATATCCGGATTTCATCTTCAACCACAACGAATCCCTCCTGTACGAGTGGATCGAGGAGCACGAACCGGAGCTGTTTGCGAAAATTCAGCGGCAGGTGAAGGAAGGACGCTGGGAGATCATCGGCGGATGGTTCCTCCAGCCCGACTGCAACATCCCATCCGGCGAATCCATCTTCCGTCAGGTTCTCCGCGGACGGCTGTATTTCTATGACAAATTCGAAAAAGTTCCCGTGACGGCGGTCAATTTCGACTCGTTCGGGCATGCGCAGGGTCTGGTACAGATGCTTGAGAAGTGCGGGTACAAACATTACGTCAACATCCGTCCCGGCAGAGGCAACTACGATTTCGACAACGAGGACTTCCTCTGGCGCGGATACGACGGCGAATCCGAAATCCTCGTTCACCGTTCGGACAAGGGGTACAACTCCGTCTTCGGCAAGGTGAACGAGGAACTGCCGAAATGGATGGAACGGTACGATAATACCGATACCGCGCTGTATCTCTGGGGTGTCGGCAACCACGGCGGCGGTCCGTCCAGAATCGACCTCGACAACATCGCCGAAATGCAGAAAAACGGCATGGATATCGTTCACTCCACACCGGACGAATATTTCAAGACCGTTGACCGTGAAAAGCTCCCGACAGTGGAACGCGGATTGAATACACTCATGGAAGGCTGTTACACCTCCATCATCCGCATCAAGCAGCTCCACCGCAGACTGGAAAACGATCTTGTGATGGTGGAAAAGATGGCGTCCCATGCGGCGGCGGCCGGTCTGGCAGTTTACGAAAAGGAAAAAATCGACGACGCATGGCGTGACCTTCTGTTCGCGGAATTCCACGACGCGCTGCCCGGATCCTGCATCCAGCCCGTTGAAGACGACACGCTCCGGATGTTGAACCATGGACTCGAAATCATGAATCAGCTCAAGGCGAAATATTTCCTTGCGCTGTCCGTCGGTCAGGAAAAGATCAAAGACGGCAATACCGTACCGCTTCTGGTGTATAACCCGCATCCGTTTGAATACACACAGCCCATCGATGTGGAATTCCTCCTGCCGCGCCAGCTCTGGCATAAGGAATTCTCGAATCCCGTGGTTTACCGTGACGGCGTTCCCGTACGTTCGCAGCAGGCGAAGGAATCCGGCAACTTCTACATGGACTGGTGCAAGCGTGTGATCTTCGACTCCCCGCTTCCACCCTGCTCCGTGACCCGGTTCGACATCCATTTCGAAGTGATCGAAAAACGTCCGGAACCCGTGATCCGTCCCGAAAGGGGGAAAATCCGCATCGAAACGGCGCGCGGTCAGGTGGTCGTCAACTGCCGTACGGGGCACGTGGACAGCTATGTGGTCGACGGAAAAGAATATCTGAAACCCGGCGCGTTTGCGGTCAACGTCCACACCGATGCGTTCAACTGCTGGGAAGGCAAGGGTGCGCTCAATGTGTACGAACCCACCGGACAGTTCCATCTGATGACCGCAGGTCAGGCGACCGATTTCGCGGGCGTCAAGGCCGGCATCGTTCAGCCCGTCCGTGTGACCGACGAAGGCGACGTAAATGTCGTCGTGGAAGCGGACTTCATGTACAATAACTCTCGCCTGCTCACGCGGTACATCGTGGACAAGGTAACGGGTGTTCTGGAAGTCGAGCTTCGTGTGTTCAACGCGGAAAACGAAAAGCGCTTCAAGTTTTGGATTCCCTCCGTCATCGAAAACGGCGAACACATCGGGCAGACGATCTTCGGACGCGAAGTGCTGAAGCGGTCGTATGCCGATGTGGTCTCCCAGTACTGGCAGGCCGCGGCGGATGAAGAACACGCACTTGTTGTGATCGACGACGGCGTATACGGCTCCAACTTCTTCGACGGGAATCTCGGCGTGACGCTTCTCCGTTCCGCGGGTTACGGTGCGGGAAACTCCGCATGGGGCGAACCGTTCCACGAACCCATGTATCAGCAGCGGATGGACCAGGGTGAACGCCGGTACAAATTCCGGATTCTCGCGGGCAATCGGGAGGAATTGCTGAAAAAAGCCGACCGCGAAGCCGCCGTTTTCAATCAGCGGGCATATCCGCTTGCATTCTGTCCGTCCGGAAACGGCGTGAAGCCGAAAGCGCTGATCTCTGTCGACCGGGAAAACATCGCGCTGAGCTGCTTCAAGCGGAGCGAACGGGAAGAAAACGTGTACATCTTCCGCCTGTTCGAATGTCAGGGTACGGCGGCATCCGCTCATATCGAACTGCCCGTCTTCGGACAGACTTTAGACGCGGAATTCAAGCCGTTTGAAATTAAAACGTACAAAATCAAAGACGGAACCGTCACCGAGACCGATATGCTCGAGGGTGCGGTTCCGCTGGAATAAAATCGGAGGTATTATCATGACAAAACGGGAACGCGTGATCGCGGCAATGAACAATCAGCCGGTGGACCGTCCGCCGGTGGGGTTCTGGTTCCACTTCAAGGCAGAGCAGTCCAAGGGGCAGCCCTGCGTGGACGCGCATCTGGACTATTATAATAAGATAGACGTTGACATTGCCAAGCTGATGTGCGACGGGTATTTCGATTATCCGAACCCGGTCGCAAAGTCGGTAAAGGAGGCGAAGTACTGGTATGACATGAAGCCGCTCGGTGCGGACAGTCCGTTTGTCAGAGAGCAGGTCGAACGTGCCAAAGCGGTGAAAGCCGGACTGACGAGCGACTGCCTGATTCTGTACAATGTATTCGCGCCGTTTTCCACGCTGCGGTTCGGTGCGGGCAACGATATCGTCATGAAGCATCTCAGAGAAGACCCCGCCGCGATTGCTTACGCGCTTGATGTGGTGGCGCAGGATAATGCGGTTCTCTGCGAGCTTCTGCTGACCGAAGCGAAAATCGACGGCGTGTACTACTGCGTGCAGGGCGGCGAAAAGGATCGCTTCACTCCCGAAGAATACACAAAATTCGTGACGCCGAGCGATCTTGCCGTTCTGGAACGCGCGAACAAGTTCTCCGACTGCAACGTCCTGCACTGCTGCGGATGGGCGGGAATTCCGAATCATCTGGAAGTGTGGCAGAACTATCCCGCCAAGGCGATCAACTGGGCGTGCTTCGTGGAAAATGTTGACCTGACGGAAGGAAAGAAATTCTTCGGCGGCAAGTGTGTCCTCGGCGGATTTGACAACCGCGGGGACAGCCTGATCGTCAACGGGACGAAGGAAGAAATTCAGGCGTATGCAAAGGAACTTGTCGCAAAATCCGGCACAACCGGCATCATGATCGGCGCGGACTGCACGCTGCCCGGAAGCATTGATGTGAACCGGATCCAGTGGGTCGTTGACGCGGTGAAGGAGCTGTAAAGTTCTAAACACTCCATTATGGATGAAAGAAACGCCCCTTATAAGAGAGCGAAAATCGCAGCAATTTCGAAAATTACTGCGATTTCCTTATTCATTCACAAATCCACTTCTCAATCACACAGGTGTGTTTCTTTTCCTTATCGTAATTGATCCCCGCCAGCAACAGATTTCCCTTGTAGTCTTCCAGTGCTTTCACATAGTTCTTCTGCCTGATCTGATCGATGGCTCCATGTGCATCCTTATCCTTCTTCAGCTCAATCACTACCGCAGGTTTATCCATATGCTTCGGCCGCGGAATCAGGAAAATGTCGGCAAATCCCTTACCGCTCGGCATTTCACGGACGATTGTATAGTAATCTTTTGCGGAATAGAATGCCAGTCCGATCACACAGCTCAGTGAATTCTCATCGTTGTACTGCAGAATCGATATCTCGTCGTGCGCCTGATCGATTCCTTTCGCCACCGCTTCCGCATCCATATCCCATAAGGACTGCAGCAGTTTCCGTGACGCTTCCACGGATCGTGTTACCTCACTCCAGTCCATCGTGCTGATCGCATTGACGTATTCCTGGGCGACTTCCTTATTGGGTATGGAGACCGTACATTTTTCGGAATCATAAGTCAGATATCCCAGATGTACCAGCAGGGTCAGCACGTCGTCCTTCCTCGCAAATGTGGTCATGTCGTTCGTGAACGTGCCGGTATTGATCTCAACACTCTCTCCGGCAAGCATCCGGACAACCGCATCCTTCAGACCGTCCATGTTCATCTGGATATAGACTTTCAGTGCCTCGTAGGTTTCCGTCTGATTCCAGTAGGGACCGTACTTGTGACGCAGCATCGCTTCTACCACAGACTTGGGGCTGTACATGGAATAATGAATATTCCCATTTGCACTGTTCGTTACAAGATCATATCCGTCATACCATGAACGGGCTTCGTCAAAATCCATACTGTATTCTTCACAGAGCACCTTTACTTCCGCCTCCGTGAATCCGAAAAACTCCGCTAAACTTCCAGAATCCGCCATGGAATACTCCGTAAACATATTCAACGCGGAATGGGTACCGTATTTCTTGATCGGCAGGATTCCCGTCATATAGGCAAGTGCCACGTAATTCTGATCCTTCAGCCATGCACGCAGGAAATCCAGATACATCCTCTGCGCGTCGGTATTGTGAGCATATTCCCGGAACAGGCAGTCCCATTCGTCAATCAGGATCACAAACGGGCGGTTGGTCTCCGTGTAGACATCTGTCATTGCCCAGATCAGTGATTCTCCGTCAACAATATCCGGATAAGCTCGTTTCAGCTCTCTCACAACGCGTTTCTGCAATACTTCCAGCATTTCTTCTACGTTGTGTGTGGTACTGAGGAACAGCTGCATATTGAGCTTGATGACATCATACCGATTCAGGTGTTCTTTGAACGATTCCGCTTTCGCTATTTTCAGATTTTCAAACATTGCGGAGGTATCTTCCCCGCAGCTGTAATATGCCGCCAGCATATCTGCCGCCATGGATTTCCCGAACCGGCGCGGACGGCTCAGACAGACGAATTTCTGTCTGGTATTTACCAGTTCGTTCGTCCGTTCGATCAGCAGGGTTTTGTCCACATAGATTTTTGAATTCAGACTTTCCTGAAAGTCCTTACTTCCCGGGTTCAAATAACTGCCCATTCTCTGTACACCTCCTGTCATAATCCATTCGTAAGTATCCGGTATTATTTTACCACAAATCCGGGGATTTATCAAGAAAAAGATTGGGTGCGGAACGGCGGGGTATGCGGCTACATCGTATACCCGTCTTTCCCGAAAAATTCACACGTATTCTCTCACCCCGTCCCCTCATTCAAAACGGATCTCCGAAAATGCCTCCGGATGAAGAACCGCTTCTCCGGGCTGATCGTTGACCAGATTGGTGCAGGTGTTGCTTCGGTAAATACGCGCCGCATTGCTCTTTCCTTCCGCATCCGCGGCAATGATCCCAATGTCTCCTGCAAGCGCAGTTCCCGCTGCCGGAGGCGCCATGCCGAGGCCGCTCCACGGTACACGGACCCGCACCGTCACGCCTTCCGCATCCGCCGACACGTCGGGATGAATCTCCCGCAGTCTGCGTACCTCGTCAAATGGTGCATCCATCACGGGAGACGTGTAAACAAACGCATCCCGCTCATCCGCCGTACTGCTGCACTGCTTCATCAGAACCACGGCATTGTCCCCCATATACGGCGCGATCAGCAGACGGAAGTCCCCGTCAGCGGCACTCTGCTCCCGGTTCGCGGACGGACTGCACTGGAAATCCACACAGTCCCCGGTTTTGAATAAAATATGCCAGTCGTTTCCGCCGTTGCGCCAGCGGATCCCTTTTACGTCCCAGTGCAGATGCAGTGCATTTTCGTCGTACATCGCACGGAATGTACCCCGGATCTGCTGTCCCTCGCGGGAAATCTCCGCCGGTACGGCATTCTCCCATCCCATATCGTCGCGGGTGATCCGCAGCGGTCCGGCGGACTTCTTTTCCGCCAGTGCGCGGGCACGGTTGTCCTCCTTCGCCTCATAAAGGTCTTTTTCGGTGATCTCAAACGTTACCGGCGCAAGATGACGGACGGATTCCAGTCCCTCGATCCGGAGGATGTTTCCTGCCTGGCAGGCGGGAAGACCGCCCGAACAGCGGATAACGCCGTCCGACTGTCTGGTCAACACTCCGGAAAAGTGTTCCCCACGTCCGGAAAACTGAGAGAACGAAACTTTCCGCAGTTCCTCCGGTGTTTCGGGATACGAAATCCCCGGAAGACGGCTGTCTCTCGTCAGACGGTCAATGTACATCCCGTCCGTGGTGAGGAAATAGTCCTCCCCAAGATTGCCGCGGATCATGAACACGTCGGAATCCCCGCAGTGTTCGGCAATCCCCGCGATCTTCAGACATCCGATCAGCATCCCCGGTTTCGGCATGGGTGCGGTATGGGAACCGTGAACGCCATGATAAGGAGACGCGTATTTCCAGCGGATGACGCCGGTTTCACGGTCGAATCCCGCAATCCAGTTTTTGTCGTTCTGACGGATGAACGCAACCGCAAGCCCCTTTCCGGGAAGCTGCGCGGACGAACCGTGCAGTTCAAACCGGTCCGTGATCCTGCGGATTCCTTCCGGAAGATAAACCGGACGCCCGTCGTCGCGGAAGGACACCGGCTTAACGAGGCAGACCGCATCCGGCTGCCCCTCTTCCCGCAGCGTCCCGAGGAAAGACAGATCGTCGGGAGCGACGGAGGAACAGCAGCAGGAGAAAAACGGTACCGCCGGTTCGATTTTCTCAAGGGGTTCCCCGCCGTTCCATGTTCTGCAGAAGGACGGCAGAATCACGCATTCGTCCTTCGTCACGTAACCGTCGTTGTTCCAGTCATTCCAGAACACCACGTCGGCGGGATCGCTGTCCGCCCACTCCCCGTACGGCGCGCGGACGACCCACGCATTGTACTGTCCGCCGAGCAGATTCTGCAGATCCGCAACCGAAGCGACCGCCGCGACCGGATTCCAGCGGTCCCCGTCCTTCCGCATCAGGAAGAACGAGGTGGTGCGCTGCATCCCGAGAACGGCAAAATATTCCCTCTCTTCGCCGGAAGCGGAGGAGAAGAACACGTTTCCGCTGTCAAAATCGCTGTAGCCCGGCGCGGCCGCAAGTCCCTTTTCGGGATCGGGACGGTACATCACGTTTTCCGTCTCCCACGTTCCCGTTTCAGGGCGGAAGACCAGTTCGTTCAGTTCGGCATACGCCTTGTCCGGCCGATGGCTGTGGAGGAACGTTCCCTGTCCCGCATAACCCGCGTTTCCAATGAATTCCCGGCAGAACGTACCGTCGGGATTCCATACTGAAATGCGTCGCGGCTTTGTTCCCTCTTCCGTCACCCAGATTCGCCCGGAGCGATCCACCGCAATCGAGGTAATGTCAATAAAACCGTCCCGGTCGTAGGTTCCCTGACGCGTTCTTCCGCCCGGTTTCCCGATGCGCAGGAGTTCCCGCCCGTCCGGTGTGAACTTCACGATCTGACTGCAGGTATCGTCGGCAAGATAAATGCACCCTTCCCGGTCAGCGGCAATGCACATCGGCTTCGTGATCCCGTTCAGCGGCAGCGGTACCGCCGTTCCGTCCGCAAGATCAAGCAGGTATACGACAGTGTCCGCGATATACCATACATGATCGCCGTCGGATGCGACGGAACAGGAAGCGGATCGCTTCGCCGGTCCGCCGTGAGCGAGGGAGAAGCGGTTTGATTCCGCCGCCCCGTCCGCTTCAAGAGGGTAAACACGGCGCTGTACGCCGTTTTCCGGATCGATCACGCGGACGGTATGGTCGGAACAGCGCGCAATCAGCTGTCCTCCTGCCGCCGTCATCGCCAGAACATCCGGCAGTTCCTCCGCGGATACGCCGAACAAGTCGGTCAGCGGATACGGCATCGGACACTCGGCACCGTCCCGGAAGAACGGCGCGCAGCTTCCGTCCGAAACGTTCATCCGGAGAAGCTGTACGCCGGAAACCGACCAGTCGTTCGGAACGATATAAACGTAACGGTCATCCGCCGCGGCGGCATTGGTACCACGCTTTTCGCTCCATCGTTTGCGGAAAACCTGTTCCCCATCCGTATTCAGGAGAAACGTGCCGTATCCGCCTTCGGCAAACTGAGAACAGACAACCATGCCGTCCCCCGCTGCCGCAAGACGGTGCGCGGGCATATGGTCGGCCCCCCATGCACTCTCACTGTTTCCCGTTTCCCATGCCGGGGTACCGGGATTGTAAAAGCTGGATTCGTAATATCCGTCAATCCTGTCCGCCGTAAGCCCCGAAAGAAGATATGTTCCGGATGGAACCAGATCACCGTTTTCGTCGAGACCGTCCCAGAGCACTTCCACAACGGTTTCGCCGTCTTCCTCCCCGACTTTATAGGACTCGACCGGAAATCCTCCGGCGGCATTGCGGATCCTGCGCCCATCGGGGGTACCGATCGTCAGAGTAAACGTCTTTGCGTCTGCGGGAATCCGGCAGCGGAGCGGAATGCTTCCCTGCGGTGCTTCCGATTCTTCCACATAGCGGCGCGGGTCGGAAACGGAAGCATCGAGCAGGGTCAGATCGCCCCACGCATCTACGTTCGTCCAGTAGAACACGCGCGAGGTCTTTCCGGGCTGCATATTGTCCGAATACTGATGCATCGGGAACTGATTTCCGCCCGGCGTTCCGTACTGGAATTCCATCCCGAGGCGGATCGTCTCCCCGGATACTGCGGTATGCGGCTTTTTGTACAGCAGAGACCACGGCAGACGGACTTCGTGCAAAAATCCCTTTCCGTCCTCCGCCATCCGGTAAGCGGACGCGATTCCTCCGCCGAGTTCCGCTTCTCCGGAGATTCCCGTGTAATATACGGTCGAATGTTCGATGTCGCCGTCCATGTGGTCGCGATCCTGCAGATAAACGATATCCACCGCCGGCTTGTCCCCTTCAAACGGCCAGAATGTGATCCACGCCGGCTGTCCGTCGGCGAACACGCGCAGCTGGACGCTGTCCGCCATCCAGCCGCGGGTCTTGTCCTGCAGGGGATGGAACCGGTTGATCAGCGGATAGGGATCGCGCCAGTCGAACGCAAGATAGAGATAATCCTTGTCCCACATCGCGGCAGCTTTCACGGAAAAAATGTCCCGGATCCCGGAGTCCGCACAGCAGAGAATCTGTCCGGAGAGATCCCAGTCGTCAAAACAGCCGTCGACGGTGACCGTCACCGGTGCGGGAACGGCAGAAAATCCGACGTTGTGGGTCTGTCTGCCGATCATGTTTTCGGCAGGACGTATGTGTTTTTGTGTCATAGTTTTCCTTTCTTTCCGCCAAAGCGGGAGATACAGGGATTCTTACGGCTTTCTGTAATATTTACCATTATTATAGCGCATTGTGCAGAAAATATCTATATTATTAAATCCGTTTTTTTCCGATATCAATCGGTTTTTCCGTAAAATTCGGGAATCCCCACAATTTATCATGAACTTGCAAAAACGGGACTTCCCGAACCGGAGTACTGTATGGCGGCAGAAACAAAAACTTCACACCGGAAGCTGCCAGAACTGCCTGTACCGCATTGGCGTGATGGGCACGTACGCATGGAGATTTATCAAGACAAAGATTGTGTCTGAGACAATTCTGCTTTTTCGTCTTCAACCTGAAATCCCTGCTTCTGTGAATCCGAAAGATTCCGCAGAAGCAGGGATTTCATTCGTTTTTGGAAGAAAAACCGCCAAGTGTTCCCCCACAGGTTCACTGCTGTTCCATCCGGATCAGCAGCATGGGATCGGACATTTTCCGCCCCCTCATATCACGGTAGGCATAGTTGCACACGCCGGTCTGCATAAGCGTACGTCCGGGGATCGTCAGCCGGTTTCCCTCTGTCTGAACCTGCCCGGTGATATCCTGAGCCTCGTCATCCATCAGATTCTGAGCGAAAACACGGCATCCGGAAGGAATCTCCTGAGAATAAACCAATGTCAGACTTTCAAAATATCCGAATACCCCGACAAAGGCATCCATGTTCTCCAGTTCCCATGTCACATCGGCAGGAACGACCGTCATCGGATTGGGTACAATATTGCGGCGGATGGATGCGATCGCATACGCACCCGTGTGCGGATTGCGGGAAACAAGGACATAGGGCTTTTCCTTCCCGACAGGATTCACCGTCGGCAGCGTACACCCGCGCGCCATAACCGCCGGTGCGGTTTCCCGGATCACTCTGCCGCCGACGGGAACCCAACGGACAGGATTTTTCGGATAATCATAACAGTCGGTCAGCACTTCCTCAGAGAACACATAATTTGACTCCGATGCGCTGAACGGAGGAGCAAGCCGCTGCCAGCGAAGCACCGCACGGGTCTCCACTGCCGGATTCATGATGCCGATGGCGCATCCCAAACCTGCCGCGATAAACTGCTGTTCCTCGGTACTCAGCATCCCTTTCGCTCCCAGTTCAAAGGGAAGCGGGTCGGAAAGCAGCTCATGGATCCGGGCAAGCGTTGTACTGTCGGCAAACGGCCACATTACGTCATAGGTACGGAAGAAGTCGCTGAAGGCAAACACCTCGCGGGATTCCCTTTGGCGATTTTCCCGATTGATCAGATCGGTCAGCGGCATCTGGACATAGGTGTGTTCCACAGCGATATCCGGTGCATACTCCCTCACAACTTCCGTGAGCATACGGCGGTAGTCCACCTCATGGTCGTGTGCGCCCCAGTCCACCTTCCAGTACCGTACGCCCGCCTGCTGACACCGGATCGCGCGTTCCTTCCAGTAATCGCGTGCCTCCTCTGCACCCACCCGGCGGTCTTCCATGTACATCTGCGGCGAAATCCACAGGCCAAGGCCGATATAGCCCCACTCCCGTGCCAGCCGGTTCAGCGCGCTGAGACGTTCTTCGGGCGTCTTTCCCAGTGACCCGAACCTTACGGGATCCGGATCGACTGCACCGAACGGACGAACGGAGCTGTTGTTTGCGGTATGCGGCGGAGTATCCCAGCCGTCATCAAGCAGAAAATACAGTCCGCTCCGGAATTCCCGGGGCAGCCAGTGATAGTCCTGTTCATCTCCGAACAGATACTCCGGTATCAGAGCATCGCGTTGACTCGCGGCACCCTGAATACCGTATTTTCCCGCAACGAATGACTGACGATCCCACGTACACAGATAGCTTCCGGTTTCTGCCGCTGTCGTTGGAATATAATTCATTCTGAAACCTCCTGTCCAATAAGGATTTTTTCAATCGACAAAGGTATCATCCCATAATTCCCTGCGAATTGCAAGAACAAGCCGCAATTGTTCACAAAAACGTAACACCCCATGTCAGTCGAATTTTTAACGGACTTCTCCATACAATAAACAGCCAAAAGTGCATCCGCTGATTTGTCTCACGGATGCACTTTCTGCTATTTTTTCAATTTATCCTAATATCAGTTTTTATCCTAATATCAGTTTCCTTCCGAAAACACTCAGATCTTCCGATATTCCCACAAAGTTACCGTACGGATTGCCTGACGGAACGTGATTTCTCCGCCTTCGTAAACAAACTCTTCGCCGCTTCTCATATTTCTGAAACAATACTTTCCTTCTCTCAGGCGTGGAGATACGGTCAGAGATTCGTCCGGTGCGCCGTTGTTGCGGATCACTTCGATTTCAATGCGCGCGGTGCAGGTGATTTTCATACCGTTCCGCTCTGTCACGCAGTTTTCGGGCATTCCGCGGTACGTTTTGCCTCCGAGCTGAAACTGTATCGGAAGCGTCTGCGGATCCAGTACAAGTTTTCCCAGTAGAAATAGCACCGAGCTGGTTCTCTTCATCGGCAAGAGTGAATTCATCACCGCCGCCGGTATGAACGTAGCAGGATTTCGCACCGAGCGGATTGCCCTGAGAACGATTGAGACAGTGAGCGAAGTACCAGCGTCTCCACATATTGACGGCACGGTCAGAGTCGCCTTTAAGGGCCATGACCACCATTCGCGGGGAACGCGCGATCTCGCCCGGTTTCAGATAAAAATTGGTATCTTCCTGCTTTGCACCGATACGGAAGCCGTCCGAGGCCTTTTCAAACCAGGACTGCCAGCTTCCCGGCCAGCCGATAGCAATATTGTAGGCGGTATCGCCGGTAACAATCCGGTAATACGGTCAGGCATGGTCACAGGAATGTCCTTCAAATGACGTTTGGGTAAAGTTTCCCCCCCTCTTCCAGCACACATTCGGTGGTTTCCAGACACAAAAAGGTTCTTTTTAAGTATAATTCACTTGAAAAGTTTTTTCTCCCGAAAACAGCGCAGAAGCATTGCCGTTTGAAGCAAGCCCTCCTGTACCGCTTCCGCTCAGATAAACAGCCGCCGGAGATATTCCCCAATACCTCCGGCGGCTGTCTTTCTTCAATGTGCAGTTCAGACGGTGATCTCCGCGCTGACCGTCGGTGCGGCACCAAGAACAAGGCTGCGCTCCGTGGGCAGAGATCCGCCCGCGAAAACCTTGTACGTACCGTTCACAAACTGCTCGTTTCCCTCATCGGAGAACAGCGTGAAGCAGCGGTCATCCAGATCAAAGACCACGGTCTGCTCCTCTCCTGCCGCAAGAGTGACCCTCTTGAAGCGGACCAGACGGAGCATCGGCTGATTCGAACATCCCGCGCTGTCAAGATACAGCTGTACGACCTCATCGCCGGCACGGCTGCCCGTGTTTTTCACCCGGACCGAGACCGTATTCCGATCCGCAGAGAGGTCGGAGTATGCGAACGTCGTATAGGACAGACCGAAGCCGAACGGATACAGCGGCATGTTTGTATTGTACATATACGTCCTGCCGTGGGACATTTCGTAGTCATTGAATGCGGGGATATCATCCGGGGACATCGGGAAGGATGCGCAGAGACGTCCGGAGGGGCTGACCTTACCGTACAGAATATCCGCCAGTGCACGGCCGCCCGACTCACCGGGATACCATGCTTCGATCACAGCGGCAGAATGTTCGTGAATGTCCGGAATCGTCATGGGACTGCCCGTCTCAAGAACGACGATCAGATTCGGATTGACCTCCCACAGACGGCGCAGAAGTTCTTCCTGCTCCGGAGGAAGATTCAGGGAATCCTTGTCCTTCCCCTCACTCTCGTATTCCCTGCCTAGACCCACGACGGCAACGACGGCGTCCGCCTCACGTGCGGCTCTGCATTCCGCCCCGAAGAGTCCTTCTTCCCCGGAGGAAGGCATGATCCACATCAGACGGATCGACGGATTCTCATCGGATTTTACATATTCCACAGTGATGGGATGCTTCGTACCCGCTTCAAGGGAAATTGCCGTCTGTGTGCCGGTCGGTTCCCCGTCAAGCGTGATCTTCGGAGTCTCACACGGTGCACAGCCGCTGTAAGTCAGACGCAGGAAATAGGTACCGCTGACCTCAGGACAAAGCGTACCCTCCCATCGGATGGAATACTGAGGTACTTCAATGTACGGATCGGGCATCTGGTCACGCCACGCAAAGTCGATCGCCGCGTCCGTACGGACTTTATGGTTCCCGAGAAGTCCGGCATTGTTGTAATAACTGCCGCGCAGACCGGGATTGCCGTCGGGATCGCGCAGATATTCGCCGGTAATGACGGTATAGTCCTCCGCGGAACGGATTCCCATAAAACGGACGGAGCTTACGTTTTCGCTGCCTGCCGCACGGATACCGTCCAGAGGAGATACCGGCGTGTTCTTCGGCCGGCCGCTGTAGTCCCCGAACTGGCACAGATGGGCATTGTTGCCGACGACGGCAACCTTCATGTCCGGACGGAGCGGAAGAATTCCGTTATTTTTCAGCAGAACAATGGATTCTGCCGCTGCACGGTAGGCAAGTTCGGCGTGACGCTCGCATCCGACCACGGACAGCGGGATCTTACTGAACGGAACGTCCTCCTCGGGATCAAACTGACCGAGCCGGAACCGTGCGGTCAGCACACGGCGGCAGGCTTCGTCAATACGCGCCTCCGTCGTTTTTCCGCAGGCAAGCTGACGTTCCAGAAATTCCATATAAAAATGTTCATACGGGCTGTAGCTTCCGCATTCCAGATCGACACCCGCATTCAGCGCCGCCGATGCAGCATCCGCGGGATCCTCATGCTTGTGATGGGCGTCCCAGAGCCGGGCAATGCCGCTGCAGTCGGAGACCACATATCCGTCAAAGCCCCATTCGTCGCGCAGAATCGTCTTTAAGAGATACGGATTCTGATGACAGGGTTCGCCGTTGATCGCATTGTATGCCGCCATGACCGCCGCGGGATGTCCTTCCTCAACCGCCCTGCGGAACGGTTCCAGATGATACTCCCGGAGCGTCTTTTCGCTCATTTCCGCATTGCAGCTGAAGCGGTTATGCTCCTCGTTGTTCGCCGTATAATGCTTCGGTGTCGCAACCGCTTTCAGATATCTGGGGTCCTTGCCCTGCAGACCGCGCACAAATGCCGCACCCATTTTTCCGGCAAGATACGGATCCTCCCCGTACGTTTCTCCCGTTCTGCCCCAGCGGGGGTCGCGGCAGATATTAAGGTCCGGCGACCAGAAGGTCAGAAGGCCGTTGTACCGTCCCTCGTATTCCTCCTCTGTGACACAGACACCCTTGCCGTGATGATAAACGGCGCGCGATTCGTCCGAGATCGCATCGGCGATCTCCTCGATCAGGGTATCGTCAAACGTTGCACCGAGCGCGATCGCCTGTGGGAAGACGGTAAAACGCCCGGGACGGACAACACCGTGCAGAGCTTCGTTGCCGTGGTTGTATTTCGGAATCCCGAGACGTTCGTTGGCAGGGGAGGTTTCAATAATTACCGCAATCTTCTCACGGATCGTCATGCGCAACATCAGATCCTGTACCCTCTCCTCGATCGGAAGGGACGGATCTCTGAATTTTACTGTATCCATCATTTGATATGCCTGCTTCCTTTCTTCGCAATCGTATACGCGTCAGCTCCGATGAAATGACTGTTATTTTCAAAAGCTGCTGCACCGATTTGCGGATTTTTTTCATTATATCACACCTGTTTTTGAAAAGCAAGCAGAAACACCAGAGGGGAACTTTTTTGAAAAGTTCCCCTCTGGTGTTTCCCAGCAGTTGCTTCAAAGCCCCGGATCACTCTTCGCGTCTGTGGAAATCCCCGATCCATTCCCAACGGTACGGACAACTCAGATTGCCTTCCGAATTGAGGATCCCCCATTTGTCTGTATTCCTGTCCTTGACGGCTGCATAACCTTCAGAAAACTCGTTGGCCTTTTTCCATTTGGATTCCGTCAGTTTTCTTCCGTCTGTACCGAGGAAGCCGAAATATCCGTTTTCATAGATTCTTACGGGCTTTCTGAAAAAATCCGCACCGATCTCCGGATTCGGCTGCCCGGGATAAAGGATCCGTCCGGATGTGTCAATGTATCCCTCCTTCCCGTCCTTTTCCACACGGGCATATCCGTCATAGAAGTTTCCTGCAGAATCAAATTCACACGGAATGACCAGTTCTCCCTCGCAATTTATGTAACCGTACTTGGTTACCGACGGGGTATCCGAACGATCGTCTTCCAATTCTCCGTAGGGAAGATCCGGATTATATTGAATCGGACAGTAGTACGGCGGGATCGAGATAGGTTCAAAAATGGTCCTGGAAGATGTCCAGACAAGAGCCAGACCGTCCCGGAACGGTCCCATTCCGCACCAGGGATATGGATGGTATTCCTTTCCATCGATATCTGCATAGTAATAGGTTGTACGATATTGTCCAACAACATCCCGGATCTTCAGCAGGTTGCCGTCCTTCCAATAACCTTCATAAGCAACGGAGTTGTGTCTGCAGGGGATAATTGCATTCCCATACATATCCAAGAGTCCCATACCGGAATCGTTCTCATAGTGAGTAGCGGCAAATCTGCGCCTATACCGGAAGTTATCGGAGTCTTCCCGGGATGTTCGGTCCAGGGATCATAGTTCAGAGCGGTATCCCCCAAAAAGAAATCGAAGGAAGATCGGACATTGCTTATGTCCCAGCCGGTCAAATCGACCGAAACAAGACGGCAGCAGTACCGG
Organism: Clostridia bacterium; assembly: GCA_017398585.1. Lineage (GTDB taxonomy): Bacteria > Bacillota > Clostridia > Oscillospirales > CAG-272 > UMGS1696. The sequence continues at coordinate 40,736 of JAFQFS010000156.1, read as the reverse complement.
AACAGCTCTTTCATCTCTGCAACATTGCTTGTGTTCCAGCGCGAGACATCCGCCCGGACAAGGTTTTTGCAGCCCCAGAACATAGCGGTCATATCCTCGACCTTGCCCGTATCCCATGAAGAAAGATCGATGGAAGAAAAGCTGCATCCTCTGAAGAGCCAGGGCATTTTCCGAACATTGCTTGTATCCCAGCCGGAGACATCAAGGGATACAAGATTGTTTTCAGAAATCAAACCGGAATGCCATTCCGTCTCATTCATGCAGAACGTACCGTGTTCCAACAGGAAATATCAATGGATTCGAGGCTCTTACAGCCACAAAACATGTGGGACATGCTGCGGACACACCCCGTGTTCCAGCGGGAGATATCAAGGGACGAAAGACTTGTGCAATATTTGAACATGCAGGCCATATTCTGAATGAGGCTTGTATCCCAGTCAGAGATATCAAGAGATTCCAGCAGTTCGCATTCGCTGAACATGCCTTTCAGTGAAAACTTGTCCTGACCTTCCGCATCGTCTGTTTCCGGGAGATCTGCTGCGTTGTTTTCGTCTGTAATGTGGAAACAGGAATTGAACTGCACTTCCCGAAGATTTCTGCACTTGCTGAAAAGGTATTCGCAGGCACCGGCAGCATTGATCCCGCCTTCCGCACAGATACAGACACGGTACAGCTTTTCCGAACGGACAGCCCATACTTTTACACCGCTGCCGACCGTCCATACACGTGCGAAGAACGGAATGTTGTCCGAATGATCCCGAAATATTACCACAGATATTTCACTGCGAGGAATGTTTGTATTCAGAAAACACTCGGTTCCGTCAAAAGGTTTTCTGGTTTTCATCAAGCGGTTGTCTTTCCATTTCTGTGAATATTCCGACATAAGTCAATCCTCCAAAATCATGTAATATTACACTACAAATAGTACAATATTACTGTAAATTGGTCCATTACCCAGTATTTTATTTTTGTTCAGGAACAGGGAGCCGTTCATCGTCCGCAGCATCACACAAACGTCCGCTGCTCCGCTGCAGCGTTCCGTGAAACTCCAAAAATCAAATGCCAAAAGTTTGCTATATCCAAACACCTCTGGTACAATTGAGGTACACCGGAACCGCCGTATATTCTGCGGATCAGCCGCAGAATACATACTGCTTCCGAACATAAAACGAACGAGGTAACTGCTATGCATCCTTCCATCGATTCCGAAATCCGCCGAATCCTCAATATGGATGAAGCGGCCCCATTCAGCAGCAGAAGTCCCGACGAACTCCTCCTCGGCGTCTTTCTCTATGCCAAGAAGCGTATGCGTGAATACGCAAAACGAATTCCCGACTGCCGCAAGCGTGTTTTTTACGTCTCCATGGAAGTTCTTCCGGGACGTACGCTTGCCAATAACCTGATGAACCTCCCCGAAGCCGACGACCTTCTCCACTGGATGGACGATCACGGTCTCAGCCTGAATGCGCTTGAAGATCTCGAAAACGAGCCCAGACTCGGCAACGGCGGTCTCGGACGTCTTGCAGCCTGCATTCTCGAAGCCGCTGCCGCCCATGAAGTTCCGCTGGACGTCTCCACGATCCGCTTCCGCTGCGGTCTCTTCCGTCAGGGATTTATCGGCGGCAAGCAGGTTGAATCGCCCGACCGCTGGCTCAATGCAAACAATACCTATCCGTTTGAGATCTGCCGCGACAACGCCGCTGTGGATATCCGTTTCCGCTATCACGGCAAGACTGTGACCGTAACCGCTCTTCCCTATGACATCCCGGTCATCGGTGCATCCGACCGCGCGGATTCAATCAATTTCCTCCGTATGTGGGCGGTAGATGCCGTAAACGCCGATTCACGCGAAGCGGCTTCCTTCTTCCGCCGCATTGACGAGACGCTTTACCCAGATGATTCCAACTATACCGGCAAGCAGCTTCGCCTGATGCAGGAATACTTCCTTAGTGCCGCAACCGTCGGAGACATGATCCGCCGTATGAAGGAAAACGACTTCCCGATCGAAACGATCCCAGAGCACTTTGTTCTGCATGTTAATGACACTCATCCGGTTCTCATGATTCCCGAACTGATGCGTGTTCTCCGTCAGGACTACCGTATGCCCTACAAAAAGGCGTACGATATCTGTGCCAGAACCTTCGTCTATACGAACCATACGATCCTTAATGAAGCACTGGAAAAGTGGGAGATCTCCCTTGTTGAAACGATGCTTCCAGACGTTTATTCCGAAATCCATCAGATCCATCAGCATTTTGAAGCCGAAATCCGTGACAGCTTCCTGCCCGAAGAAGCAATGCGGAAGATGGAAGCGATGGATATCCTCTGGGACGGAAAGATCCGCATGGCCAACCTCGCCATCTGCACCGGTTACTCGGTCAACGGCGTTGCGGAACTTCATACGAATATTCTCCGTATCCGGGAACTGCGGGATTTCTGCCAGTTTTTTCCTTCAAAGCTCAAAAATGTCACAAACGGAGTCTCGCAGAGAAAATTTCTCGGACATGCCAATCCCGAGCTTTCCTCTGCAATCGACGGCTGGTGCGGCACAAAGGAGTGGCGTACCAGTTTCTCACGCATCACATACCTCCAGACGCTTGAAGACAAGCCGGACGTCCAGAATGAATATATCTCCGCACATCTTGCCCGCAAGGAAGTGCTCCGTCAGTTTGTACTCCGGCAGCGCGGCATCGACCTTCCCATTGACTTCATGTATGATGTCCATGTGAAGCGGATTCATGAGTATAAACGTCAGACCCTCGGTTGTATGAAAATCCTCAGCCTCTACCTGACTCTCAAGAAGAACCCTTCCATGCCCTTTACACCCACCGCTTTCCTTTTCGCCGGAAAGGCAGCGGCTTCCTACCATCTCGCAAAAGTTACCCTCGAATTCATCCGTGCGCTCGAAGTGCTTGTCAACAGCGATCCGGAAGTAAACGACAAAATGCGTGTCGCTTTCATCGAAGATTTCGACGTAACCAAGGCAGAAATGATCTACGCAGCGGCAGACTGCTCCGAACAGATTTCCACCGCAAGCAAAGAAGCTTCCGGTACCGGGAACATGAAGTTCATGATCAATGGTGCTGTAACGATCGGAACGCTGGACGGCGCCAATGTCGAAATCCGCAGAGCGGTCGGTGACCGGAACATCTACATCTTCGGTACGCAGGCAGAGATCGTCCTCGGCCGGGAAGCCATGCACGCCAGGACCGATCCCGACTTATGGATCCAGGCCGACCCTCGTCTCGCCGAAGCACTGAACGCAATGACGGACGGAACCGTCCGCCGGATCACGCCCACTGAAAACGGTGATGACACGTTCGGCGAACTCTGTGACAGCTGGCTGCACGGGGACATGCCCGACCGCTTCTTCGTCCTCGCTGATTTCACCAGCTATCTGGACACCTTCCTGTGCATGAATGCAGACTTCAGCGACAAGGTCCGCTGGTGCAAAAAATGCCTCCGTAACATCGCAAATTCTCACTTCTTCTCTTCCGACCGTATGGTCATGGTCTATTGCAGCAACATCTGGAAGGTCGATTTCAAATAATCCCGCAATACATTTCTCGGATTTTCCCCGGTGTATAAAACTGTACACCGGGGATTTTTCGCCGCTGCATAAAAATCCGTGCAGGGAGATGCAGCACCTCCGTCTTCCCTGACGGGTTCCGCATCTCCCTGCACATTCAATTTTCTGATTTATTCTGCAGCTTCACAAACTTCCGTACAGCGTTCCGTCTGTCACGCATTCTCCCCGTACCGGCGGCGCAGCAGGAACCGCATCAGCTTCACGGCAAATTCCGCGGTTTCATACGCGAATTCTTCCCCAAATGACGCAGATTCAGTTCCATATTATAATTGCCGCTGTACCCTGTTTCGTCGAGTGCGTCGAAAATGTCGTTCCAGTTCAGCGTGCCGGTCATCGGCAGCTTGTGCTGGTCGGTCAGAGTATCATTGTCGTTCAGATGAAGCGTTGTGATGTTCTTCCCGAGCATCCGGATGACGTCCGCGGAGGAAGGATTGTTGTTGTAGCGCGTGGCTTTATTGGAATGTCCGGTATCCACGCAGACACTCATATAGTCCGCGAAATCCTCCGTGCCGCATACTTTATTGTATGAAATCAGGAATTCATTGATATTCCCGAAGAAGTCGCAGCAGCCGCGTCCGGTCGCGTCGCCGAAGGTTTCGGAGGCAATTTTCACACCATACTGTTTTGCGAACGGGACGATCTGCCGGAACATATCATAGTTCAGGCGGTGCATCCGTTTCGGATCCGCATCTGCCCCCATATAGATCGTCGTGACGCTGTGAATGATGACGTGCGGCGCTCCGAGAATGCCCGCCGCAAGGCAGTCGAGACGGGCGTTCCGGATCAGCGCGTCGTCTTCCTCCGGATCGTCCCGGAAACCGGTGATCCGTCCGTGCGTCTGTCCGATTTCGATGCCCAGTTCATCCGCATGGCGGCGCAGCGTCGTGAAATATTCGGCAATTTCTTCGTCCGTTTTGCTGTAGACCGACTTCGGATTACGGTAATCCCACCGTCCGCCGACCGTTTCAAAATCCACGGCATCCAGACCGAGCCGCTTTGCTATATCAAGAGCTTCGTAATCTCCGTATTTGTTCTGAAAATGCCCGATCGCCAGGCTGACTTTACGTTTCATATTCTGTTCCTTTCAACTATAGGAGTTCCGTTTGCCTGCTGCTTCGTCTCATTCCCCTCTGCAGTACAGACTGCGGATATACGTTCCGTCAAAATCTTCCGTTTCCGCCGCCGTCTGCAGATGCAGATACGACAGTCCGTCCGGAGACGCCTGCCGCATGGGCACCGTCACAAGAAAGCGTTCCGCGTCCTGCACCTCCGCCGTTCCGGCGATCGTGTCGAAGCGGATGACGATCTCCCGCCATTCCCCTGCAGGCAGCATCTTCGCATCCAGTACAAAATCGTATGCCGCCCACATTCCGGCGTCCGGATCGCCGGCATTCATCCAGTGGTCGCACAGGCGCACCTTCACGCCTGCCCCGGCAACGTACACTTCCATCCGCAGTTCCCCACGGAAGGTTTTCGGGAAGTTCCACACCGCGCCCTGCAGTTCGCTGACCAGACGCTTGTCCCGCACCCGGCAGATCTGCAGTGCTTCTCTGAAATTTCCGGTGGGATCCGGCATCAGCAGCGCACCGTTGGTACGATTCCACGCACAGTGACCGGGAATCGCCGGCAGATGACAATCGGACACGCTTTTTACAAACAGATGGGTGGTGACATGATCCAGTCCAAGCTGGAAATTTTCGGAATGTTCCTTTTCGTACAGCCAGTTTACGTCAAAAATCACGGTACGTCTGGAGAATTCATGCTGTCCGAACGCCACCAGAATCTTTCCGTACGGCAGTTCGATCGCCTGGAACTGATGGACACTGTTGTCCCCGGAACCGCCCACGCGGAAATCCGCCGCGCCTCTGCGGTCGTTGAGGAACATTTCGCGGAATCCGATCCAGTTTACACCGTCTTCCGTAATGGCGGCGTGATTCGCGTCCCGGTTGGTGAACGCGTCTTCGCCCTGTCCGTTCTTCACACCGTTTCCCACCGGCGGCCAGGTCTGCTCATGGTTCGGTTCCGCGAGCGGTCTTGTGTTGTTCCAGAACAGGATCACCCGTCCGTCCCGCAGACGAAGCAGGAACGGCGTGGTCAGGGTTCCGTGGAACCGCGACGGTTCGCCGTCCGTCCAGCTTTCCCCGTCGTCCGAGGAGTAGTACACATAGAAATAGTCAAGCGACGTCCGCATCAGGATCATCATCCGGCCGTCCGGCTCCGGAAGCACGACCAGATTGGGTTCCGCGCCGTTGTTCTGCCAGCGCTGCCCGAGGTGCGGCCATACCACCGTGTGCTTCGGCGTGGATTTCAGGGGGACGATCTGCCAGCTCTCGCCGTTGTCGTCGGAGTAAAATACCGTAGGACCGTACTCGCCGCCCCGGTTGATGGAACCGGTCGTGATGATCCGCTGCCGTCCTTCGAGCATGGTGGGCAGGAACATATCGCCGAACACCTCATCCGTGATCTTCACCATCCGCGGCTCTGTATCCCCGGGGCCGAGGTCGGACAGCATCGCCCAGGTACCCTTGTCTTCCCCTTCATGAATTCCGACCAGACATACATACCGTCCCGACCAGGGCACGCGTGCAGAAGCGCCCATCACCCGTTTTCCGGCATACATTTTCCCGTAATTGATGACCGTGGCGTATTCTTCCGGCAGATCGATCCGCGTCCAATCCAGACCGCAGTTCCGGCTGGAAAGATACACGTACCGCCCGCCGTCCCAGACATGGCGCTTGTCCGTGATTCCGTAACTCCGGATCTCACCGTCCGGCATGACGCACATGCCGCGCCGCGCATCGTCCGGCTGTACACAGACCACTGTGGGCGCATAGATTTTCTTCAGTCTCTCCCTGTCCTTGTCGGAAAGCAAAGCTTCCAGTTTTTCAAGCTCGTACATACATACTCCTTTCCTGATGGAAACACCGGCGGATTTTGTGTATTATCCATATAATATCCGCATCCAAACCGATTATTTTGTTTGTTTTTCATCATGTATTATATCATCCCGAAAAACGCTTGTCAAGGTTATACAAGCCCGTTCCTTCCGCATTTTGCCGCAGTTCACGCGGTACGGGTATCCGTGGCCCGACATTCCTCCGGAACGCCAAAAACACACGGAAAAGTCCTTGACTTCTTTTGCTTTTCTGTATATAATTGATCCAGAAGAAGAATTTCTGCTATGAATTTTTCACAAAACTCAGGAAACCCATATCACAATCAACAGGAGGATTTCCCATGACCCTGATCGACAGACTCAAGAGACTGCAGGCCGTTCACAACGTCAATTACTGGACCCAGCGTGCGTACGCTGAACTCGCCTACATGTCCTGTCTCTCCTCAACGAAAGAAAACCGCTACGATGACCGCCTCTCCGCCGCACTTGACGCAATCATCGCCAGGCTTGACGAAAACTCCGTGCTCGTAAAAGCGGACGTCCTCGCGATGGAAGAATCCCTCGCCGATCTTTCCCAGGACGCAAAGGCACTCAAGGTGTACTGCATTTCCCACGCTCACATCGACATGAACTGGATGTGGGGCTTCCAGGAAACCGCTTCCGTCACCGTCGACACCTTCCGCACCATTCTTAACCTCATGAAGGAATATCCGGACTTCACCTTCGCGCAGTCACAGGCGTCCACCTACCGCATCATCGAGAAGTATGCGCCCGAAATGATCGACGAAATCAAGGCGCGCATCCATGAAGGACGCTGGGAAATCTCCGCCTCCGCATGGACCGAAACCGACAAGAACATGCCGAACGGCGAATCCCTTTCCCGTCACATTCTGTATACCAAGCGTTACCTCGGCAAGCTGTTCGATATCAACCCCGATTCCATCCGGATCGACTTCTCCCCGGACACCTTCGGACACAACTGGAACTGCCCCGAAATCGACCAGAACGGCGGCGTTGACTACTACTACCACATGAGAGCCAACGACGATCCGGCGGATATCTACCGCTGGAGAGCGAAATCCGGCAAGGAAGTCCTCGTTTACCACGACAACAAGGGCTACAACGGATCCATCGGCGTCTGCGAATTCATCGACATCCCTCTGTACTGCCAGAAGAACAACACCGACGTCAATCTGTTCGTTTACGGCGTCGGCGACCACGGCGGCGGTCCCACCAGAAACGACATAGAGCGTCTCATGGACGACATGACCTTCCCGCTCTATCCCACGCTCGAATTCGGTACCTATCACAAGTTCTTCGATGAAATCAACAAGGTCCGTGACCGATTCCCCATCACCGACCGCGAGATCAACTTCGTCTTCACCGGCTGCTATACCACCCAGACCAGAGTGAAGATGGCGAACCGCATTGCGGAAGACCGCGCGTACGAATCCGAATTCTACGCGGCAGCGTCCACCGCGCTCACCGGCGCACCGACCCGTACCGAAATCTACAAGGCGGCATGGGAAAACATTCTCTTCAACCACTTCCATGACATTCTCCCCGGTTCCGGCATCATCGAAACCCGTGAATACGCGCTCGGACGATTCCAGGACACCCTCGCCGGCATCAACATCTCCGCAAACAGCGCACTCCGTGAAATTGCGGATAAAATCGACACCTCTTCCGTTCCCTTCGACGAAAACAACTTCACCGAGTCCGAAGGTGCGGGCGTCGGCTTCGGCGTGGATCACTCCGGCGGATACCGCTTCCCGCAGACCGAACGCGGACGCGGCAGGACCCGTGTCATCCACCTCTTCAACAGTACCATGTACGACCGCGAAGAAGCCGTTGAGATCACCGTATGGGACTACAGATATGACCTTGCCGTCGCACAGTTCACGGACGCGGAAGGCAATGTGATCCCGCACGAAGTCCTGCACAGCGGCGGCGGATACTGGGGTCACCAGTTCGTCAAGTTCCTCATTCAGGCAAAAGTTCCCGCGTTCGGCTACGCCACGTACATCCTCAGCCTGAAGGAATACAACGGCATCGGTCACATCGCATCCGCCGAAACCGCAGAATGGCGCGACACCTACGGCGACACGCCCTGTGTCCTCGAAAACACAAAAATCAAGGCGGTATTCGATCCCTTCACGCTCGCGATGACCGAACTCACCGACAAGATCACCGGCGAAAAAATCGTCACCCCCGACAAGCCGTCCGCAATCTTCCGCTACATCAAGGAAAACCCGCGCTACGGCATGACCTCCTGGAGAGTCGGCCCGTACATGAGCATCGAAAACCTCAACGCCGCCGACCACGAAGTCCGTCTCAAGGACTACCGCGTCACCGGAATGCGCCGTTATCTCGTATACGAGATCAAGTTTGCCTCCAACACCCTCACCGTCACCGCGGAACTGCGCGGCGAATCCAGCATCATCAACTTCCACATTGACGTGGACTGGAACGAACTCGGTACCGGCGTTGCCGACTGGAATGCTCAGGGTACCGGCAATTTCATCCCGCAGCTCAACTTCTATCTGCCCGTTGCGTACACCGCAAAGGACTATAAATACGACATCCCCTTCGGCTTCATCGACCGTGAGGACCTCCCGCACGACGTTCCCGGCAACAGCTTCATGCGCATCAACAACGCGGACGGTGGTCACTCCGCCTTCATCGTCACCGACACCAAGTACGGCTTCCGCGGTCACGAAAACGCAGGTGCCGTCACCCTCATCCGCGCATCCTATGACCCCGATTACGATCCGGAACGCTGCCGTCACCACATCAACATCGGTGTCGGCGTCTGTGCGGAAAACGATCAGAAGCGTCTCGCCGTCGAATACGTTCACCCCATCGCGTTCAACGCCGGCGTGAAGCATGAAGGCGGTACGCTCCCGATGACCGGCTCCGTTGCTTCGATCGCCGAAGAAAACCGCGACGCGGTCATGGTATCCGGTGTCAAGAACGGCGAAGACGGCGGCTTCATCGTCCGTGTATCCGACTATGCGGGCAAGGGCGGCAGAGTTTCGCTCGTTCTTTCCGATCTGGTCGGCACTCCTTCGGCTGCAGAAATCGTGGACATCACCGAGCGCCACGTTCTCAGAGCGTGTGAACTCAACGGAAAGACCGTTTCCTTCGACATCGATCCCTTCGCGATGGCAACCATCCGCATCCGGTAACACCGGAATGTGGAACTGTCTTCCCCCGCATAGGTGGTAACTGCATGACACAAACACAGAAGAAACACACCCGCAGCGTTATTCTCGGCACCGACTGGTGGACGGACTGCGACGATGTCGCAGCGGTCCGCATTGCCTGCCGTGCCGCACGGGCAGGTCTGTGGAATCTCAAAGGAATCGTCCTGAATGCCTGCATGCCCGATTCCGTTTCCTCAATGAATGCATTCTGCACCGCTGAACAAATGGAGAATCTTCCGCTGGGCATTGACCTTTCCGCGGTAGAATACGGCGGAAATCCGCCGTATCAGACCGTTCTCGCCTCTCTTCCGCATACGCTTGCCGGCAACCACGCCGCCGAAGACGGACTGGCACTGTATCTGCGCCTGCTTTCCGAAGCAGACGGACCGGTCGAGCTTCTGGAAATCGGTTATCCGCAGGTTCTCGCCGCTCTGTGTGCCCATCCTCAGGGATACCGTTTCCTCGCCGAAAAGGTGTCCTGTCTGTGGATGATGGCAGGGAACTGGCAGAACGACGGAATCGGCGTGGAAAACAACATCGCACGCGGACCCACGTCCCGTCGTGCCGCGGCGTATCTGTTCGAGCATTGTCCCTGTCCCATTGTCCTGCTCGGCTGGGAGGTCGGCGCATCCGTGATCAGCGGTACGCCGGAGACCGTTCCCGATCCGTCCGATCCGCTGCGGATGGCATTTCTGGCGCACGGAAGCCGGAACGGCCGCTCGTCGTGGGATCCCATGCTGGTTCTTCTGGCACTGACCGGTGATATCAGAAAAGCCGGCTACGCGATCCGCAGAGGATATGCCTCCGCCGATCCGGAAACCGGCGAAAACCGTTTCCGGTATGCGGACGACGGTCCCCACGGATATGTGGTAAAAACCATGCCGGATCCGTGGTACGCGGCTGTACTGGCGGAATGGCTGCGGTAATCCGCTGTCGGCTTCCTTAATACTCCAATACTCCATAAAAAAGCTGCTGTACCGGGGATAAATCCCCGATGCAGCAGCCTTTTCAATTACGGCATGGACAAAGGATACCGACCAAGATGTCTTCCGCAGTCTGTCAGAAAAGCAGCCGACCGTCAGAATAAAGGCAGTAAAATCGGCAGACATCCAGTATCGCCTGTTCTCTCGTATACGACGCTGACGTAATGGGAAGGGGATCCCCCACCGAAATGCCGAGGTAGTCTGCCGTGCGCTTCAGTACCGTCGCCGCTTCCCGACCTGTAATCGCCCGATCGGGATCAAAAGTACCGCTGCCGCGTCCATGGATAAGCCCGAGGGAATATGCGGTCTGCACCGCCGGGTCGGCGGTATCCTTAAACGGAATCTCATTCTTCATGCCGCGGTCTGCCATCGCTTTGCTCAAACTGCCGTCTGCACATTTTTCCAGAAGCTTAACGATCATGCGGCAGAATTCCTCCCGCGTGATTTCAGAACCGTAGGCCCCCTGCAGTTCATCGGGGACCAGCCCGAAGCGAAAGGCTTTCCGGATGTCCTTCTGTGCTTTTTTCGACGGAATATCCGAAGCTGCAGTAAGATCCTGAGGATAAACGGTACAATCGGAAGAAAGTTTTAAACCCCAGTTCAGGTCATAGGTCTGAGCCAGAAATGCGGTCCCGATGTCAAACATCCGCATTCCGCCGGTATTGTCCAGCCAGATCCAGCCAAGCTCTGTCCAGGCAAGATTCCACGCGTGCCACACATCCGGATTGCTGATATTCTGCCCGATAATATGGAGGCATGGAATACCTGCAGCCCGGAACAGTGCCTGTGTCAGTCGGGCGTATCCTTCACAGACCGTTTTGCCGCATTCCAGCACTTCTTCCGGCTCCAGAGCTACAGATGAATAGGCACGTCCCTCATCCCGGTAGTTGTCGTACTCGATATTTTGACTGATCCATAAAGAAATCAAGCCCGCTTTCTGATAAGGAGACCCGCAGCTCCCGGTCAGTTCCTGCGCCAGTTCCTGAATCACCGGACTCTGTCCTCCGGTAAAGGCACCGGGGTTGATCCATTGATCCAGCAGAAACCGACTGTGTTCCATCCGTTCCTGCCATTCCTTATCCGGACAGTTTAAGATTCTTTCGAGTGAATGGCACTCGTAGAATGCATATTCCCCCACTTCAACCGGATGATCCGGAAATTCGACATACATCAGTGATGAACAGTCACCAAAGCAGGAATATCCCACTTTTTCCAGGCTGTCGGGAAGGACTACTTTTTGTATATGCGTTCCGTTCAATGCCGCATACCCGATGCTTCTGATATCATCTCCAAGATCGATTTGCTCGATGTAGAAGAGTTTATTAAAAGCGAAGTCCCCTATTGTGGTCACACCGTCTTCGATGACCACAGCAAAAATTTCATCGTACAAGTTCGCCCACGGAAGATCGACAACCCGTCGTTCCACGGCATCGTAAGTGAAATCCTTCATCTCACCGCTTCCGCTGACGGTAAGGGTTCCCGAAGAATCCAGGGTCCAGGAGAGGTTATCACCTTCTTTTCCGCACCATCCGCTTCGGGGCGGGTCTGCAGATGCCGGGAGAATCATCAGCACCGCAAGAACAACTCCGACAAGAAACAGATAATTCAGGCTCTTCCATTTTTTCATAAGAAATCCTCCTTGATCTAACGTTTTTTACCCGGTTACATCTGTATTATACCAGATTTTGTTTCAGTTATAAAATAACTTGCCGTTTGAGTTTTTGACAACCTGATAAAAACATTCCAAACAAACGCACCGATCAAAATCCAAAAATCAAACGCCGATTTCTTTTTTTCTGCCGGCAAATCATCTATACTTAACGCAGGTACGATGTCCCTCTTCAAAAACATTCAGACAAACAGATTAACAAGGAGCAACGATATGAAACCCAATCCCGTTTTCCGCATTTTTTCCTTTTCTCCCGATCCACGCGACGGCAATTTATGGAACGCCGTTGTTTTTTACAAAAAAACTATATTTACAAAGCAGAGCATCTTCTCCGTACCATACTTGAACGGTTCACTACCGAAACGGTGATTGTCCCGGATCCTCCGGAAACGGCGATCGCTCCGGACGTTGCGGAACGGTACATGGACGGATACCGCCTCCTGTCTCCCGCTAATCCCACTCCGATTGAGATTCCTCGGACAGGCAGCATTGAAATCTCCCTCCGCAAAAATCGTTTCTCCGTTCCCAAAAAATCCCGGAAACACTAAAAAACCACCTGTCGGACAGGTGGTTTTTTTCATGTGATTCAGCCCAGAAGAACCGTTTCGAGGATTTTTTCGATTGCCTTGGTCGTAGCTTTCTTTTTTGCTGCTTCCGCGGAAGCATAATTGAAGCTTTCCGCCTTTCCGGCATCCTGCAGGAATCCCTGCATGCCGGTCGTGGAGTTGAACGCCAGAGAAATATCGAAATTGCGGGAACCGAAGATGATATCCAGCATTTCTCCGGAGTCTGTGTCGCGCGCATTGCGGAACGTCAGCGTATATTCATAATACGCAGGAAGCACTGTAGTGTGTGAGAGCATCTGATACGCTTCGGTCAGCAGTCCAGTACGGGTCGGGTTGCCTGCCGTCTTGGGAACGGAAACCGCATAGGCGTTGTTGTACTGGAACGTACTGTAGTAAGATTCCTGATCTTCGCTCAGCTTCGGGAACGGGAGAATGCCGAAATCGGAATTCATTTCGCCGCCGACAAGGGTAACGGTACCCAGATGTCCCATGAAGAAGCCGATCTGATCCGCCATGAACAGCTTGCGGAATTCGACCCACTGGCTGGCGATCTTGCCGTCGTAGTCGTTGCAGTTCAGGATGTAGTGGTCACCGCCGTTCAGGAACGTGTGGATCTTTTCCATCGCATCCACGATCGCCGGGGCACTCATGTTATAATCAAAAGTACCGTCGTCCTTGACATCAATCAGCTTGGTACCGTCGCCGAGCAGCAGCGGGATAACCACTTCATGCTGGAGACCGATCCCGAAGACATCCGAACCCCAGGTCAGAACACCGTCGCCGTCCATGTCCTGTGCGATCTGTTCGCCGTATTCCTTCAGCTTATCGAGCGTCCATCCGCCTTCCTTGACCAGCGAATACAGATCCGGCACGCCGGCATTTTCCATCAAAACTTTGTTGAACAGGACAACCCAGGTCGCCTTTTTGCCGTTCAGCGAGCTGTCGCCGATGGCATAGTACACCTTGCCGCCGATGGAGATCCCCTGGATCGACGTGGAATCCCACCACGCCTTGTCGAAGTTGATGTATTCCAGCTCGCTCATGTTGAGCAGATATCCCTGAACCACCAGTGAACACTGGTCCTGCGTGTTGGTCTGGAACAGATCAAAGGAGTCGTCGCCGCTCGTGATGAGCTGTGTGGCAACGGAATACGGGTCGCCCTGCAGATTCTGAGCCACCTTTACGCCGAACCGTTCTTCCATCGCCAGATTCCGTTCATACACTGCGTCGTTGATGCGTTCGCCGTTCAGCTCTTCCGTGTAGATATCCACGACCTTCCATGCAATGGACGAATCGGGAAGCTCGTGGCTCAGAACGGTGAACGTATGCCCTTCATATTCCTTCGTGAACGGCAGTTCATCGATCTCTGCGGGATTTTCGGTTTCTTCCGGAACTTCTTCGGCTTCTGCGATTTCCGCCGCAGCACCGTCCGCACCGGCTGTTACGTCTCCGCCGGAGGACGGTTCTGCGGATTCACCGCCGCCGCAGGCGGTCAGTCCGGTGAGCATTGCAGCGAGAAGCAGACATGTGATCCATTTTTTCATGATTTCCCTCCATTTTATAATATTATAATTTTGTTCCATTCGTTTCATGTGTTCTGCTCCGTATCCGTCCCGTTTTCTTCCGGCGATTCTGCGTTCTTACTCTTCAAAACATCCGGAGCATTTCCGGATTTCCGGAAGGATCCGGGAGAACATCCGTAATATTTTTTGAAAACGCTGGAGAAATACGAAAACGAACGGAATCCGCACCGGTATACGATTTCCTTCAGGGACAGATCGGTAGCAAGGATGTATTCGCGCGCCAGTTCCATCCGCAGCTTGTTGATGTAGCGGCTGCAGGACATTCCCATGTTTTTCTCAAAATACGTACTGAAATAATCGGGAACCAGATACACTTCCGCCGCAACCTCCGCCACGGTCAGATTCCGCCGGAAGTTTTTGTGAATGTACAGCAGCGCCCGGCGGTACCGGTCCGATTCGGTCATCTCGATGGGAACCGGCATCCGGTCTCCGAGATGGGTCTGACAGATCAGAAAAATCATGCGGATGCATTCCTTGGCGAGAGCCTCCATGCCGTGAGGTCTCTTTCCCTGCTGAATGGAATACAATTTGCCGCAGAGTTGGCAGAGCAGCGTATATTCGTCCTCCGGCAGATCTTTCAGCAGCAGGCTGGAGACAAAATGAGATACATTCTCCGGAAGATAGTACGGACTTACTTTGACGCTGGTAATCTGCAGAGAATCGCTGTGCCGGCTGACAAAGGAATGCACTTCATCGGGCATCATGATGGTGATGTCCCCCTGCCCGACCTCGTAGATTCTGCCGTCGACTTCCTCGTAGCCGCTTCCGCCTGTGATCAGTTCAATCTCAATAAACCGATGAAGGTGTGGACTGATAAACACATCCGCATTGTTATATTCGATAAAGAAATGTTCCCCGTCTGACAGATACCTCGCCATTTCAACGATCTCAATCCGGTTTGAATCCATCGTTTCCTCCCCCCTTCCGTTTCTGTATAATTCTGTATAGTATAATTATATCATACCGGCTTTCACAGAAAAACAGATATTTTATTCATATATCTATGATAAATATGAAGATTTCTTAGTTCCTCTCAAAGAATTCCGAAAATAACAGACCGCGCTCGCTGCGGCGGAAGACACTCATGTCCCTTGACAAAGCGGCAGCATTCATATATAATGAAATTCAATGATACAGCAGCTGTACGTTGTTGTACGGCAAAACGGCACCATGAATTACTTCAGGAACTTCAAAGAAAGGAAAAACGACATGGCAAAACGACAGATTGTCAACATCGTCAACTTCATCCGCGCGGTCGAACCGCGCTGCCCGATGGATCTCATGACTCCCGTGAAGGAACAGATCCGTCTCATGACGGAGCATAACCTCCGCGGCACCTTCCTTCTCCAGTACGACGCGCTGATCCTTCCCGAGTACACGGACATGCTGAAAGCGCTCGACCCCGCACAGTTCGAACTCGGCGTGTGGTTCGAGACCGTTCAGCCGCAGGTCGAAGCGGTCGGACTCTCGTGGCGCGGACGCTTCCCGTGGGACTGGCACGCACACTGCGGTTTCTCCGTCGGTTACACAAAGGAAGAACGCGAAAAGCTCGTCGACGTCCTCTATGAAAAATTCAAGGAAATCTTCGGATATTACCCCCGCGTGTTCGGCTCGTGGTTCTTCGACTCCCACACCATCCGCTACATCTCCGACACCTACGGCCTTGACGCGATCTGCAACTGCAAGGAACAGTACGGCACCGACGGCTACACCCTCTGGGGCGGCTATTACGGTCAGGCATATTACCCGAGCCGCACGAACGTCTTCATGCCCGCACAGACCGATGAACAGCAGATTCCCGCACCGCTCTTCCGCATGCTCGGTTCCGACCCCGTCTACCAGTACGACTTCGGCATGGATCCGAAGGCCGGCGCACAGAGAGTACAGGGCGTCATCACCCTCGAACCGGTCTACAACGGCGGAGGCGGCGGTGTTCCTGCGTGGGTCGACTGGTTCCTCCGCGAGAATTACAACGGCGACTGCCTGACCTTCGGCTATGCACAGGCGGGTCAGGAAAACAGCTTCGGCTGGCCGTCGATGAAGAACGGTCTGACCTATCAGTTCGCACAGTTCGCGAAGCTGCGTGACGAAGGAAAGATCGAGATCGAGCCCCTCGGCGATACCGGCCGCTGGTTCAAGGAAACCTACAGGACCACACCCGCATCCGCGATCACCGCGCACACCGCGTTCGACGATCCCGACCGCAATTCCGTCTGGTATTCGTCGAAGTATTACCGCGTCAACCTCTACGGCGACCACGGCAGAATGCGCATCCGCGACCTGCACATTTTCAGCGAAAAATTTCCCGATCCGTACGAAAATACCGTCTGCCCGGGCAACGAAGCGGTATACGAAACTCTCCCGCTCATTGACGGCAACCGTCACAGCGGCAACGGTATCACAGCGGGCGGTTATCTCACATACTGGGACGGCACTGTGCCCACATTCGATGAAATGGCGTTCGAGGACCTCGGCGAAGGACGCGCAAAGGTCACCTACGGAAAGGTGGTATTTGAACTGTCCGAAGCGGGCATCAAAGTCACGGCGGACAAGCCGTTCCGCATCCGTGCGGAATTCGGCACGGACGGCGGACACCTTCCGAACGTCGACTACGCCGACGGAAGTCTCCTCGCCCTCGATTACCACGGTACGAAGTACACCGTCCGTCTCATCAGCGGCCGCATGGTCGGCATGACGACGATTGATTCGTCCGCATGTACCGTAGAACTGCGGTTCGACAGGAAATAATACAAAAAATTTATTCTGTAATATGAACGAAAGGAACGATATCATGAAGCGACTTCTCACCATTCTCCTTCTCGCATCTCTCCTCCTTTCCTCCTGTGCAAACAACACGGAAACCTCTCCGGAAAACACACCGGACGCCCCTGCCGGTGACAGCCTGACGGATGCCCCCGCAGCGGAAGAAGCCGTCCCCGAAACCGAAGAAGAACTCCCCGCCCCCGCCGTCGAAGACATGGGCGGCGCCGTGCTGACCGTCCTCAACTATACGCCCGAATCGTTCAACTGGGCGAACACACTCATGTTTGCGGACGAACTGAACGGCGAAACGCTGAACGACGCCCTCTTCGAACGCGAACGCAAAGTCGAAGAACTTTACAACTGCTCCCTTGAAGAACTGGCGAGCGGCAGCGTGGTAAGCGACATCACCAATTCCGTCACGGCGGGCGACGCCAACTTCGACGCGGCAATGCTCTTTGACGCAAGCGTCACCAACATTCTCCAGCAGGGACTGAGCCTGTCGTGGGGCGAACTTGACCTCGATCTCACAAAGCCGTGGTGGGACAGCGCCGCGACCGAACAGTACAACTTCAAGGGCATTCAGGCGGCGGTCTCCGGTGCGTTCAGCCTGTACAACTACTCCACCCGTCACTGCTATGTCTTCAACGAAGACATCATGAACGCCGTCGCACCGGAAGTCAACCTGTTTGACGAAGTGCGCGAAGGCACGTGGACCGTCGACCGGATGTACGAACTCGGCGCACTCGCGGTCCTTGACCTCAACGGCGACGGTACAATGACCGCCGGTGACGACCAGTACGGCATCGTCAGCTCCGTGACCCGTCACTACAGTGCCCTTCTCGCCGGCGCGAACGTCAAATACATCGACCGCGACGATGAAGGCGCTCTCTACTTCGCGATCCCCGGCAGCGAATTTGCCGTCTCCGTCGTCAGCAAGCTCGTTCAGCTCAATGCGGGCAACGACATCTACACCAGCGGCACGAATGATATCGGCGGCGGTGCGGAATCTTCCATCTTCTACAATAACCGCGCTCTGTTCATCGCGGCATACGTCGGCGAAGCGGCGCGGATGCGCGACATCGAGTTCAACATCGGCATCGTTCCCAGTCCGAAGTACACGGCAGAACAGGAACAGTATTATTCCCTCGTTGAAGGCGGTGCGCAGACCGTTCTGCCGAAGACCCTCGGCACGGACGCACAGCACAAGACCGCCGTCCTCCTCGATGCGTTCGGCTACTATTCCTTCGTAGAATCGATCCCCGCCTACATCGATCAGGTACTCATGACCAAGGTCGCGCGGAACGAAGACTCTTCCGAAATGATGGAAATCGTGTTCGATACGTCCTTCTATGACCTCGGCACCGGCGTCTGGTCGGCAGACACGAAGAACATGTTTACCCAGAATATCTTCCTTCCCAGAAGCGATACGGTCGTCTCCCTCTGTGAAAAGATCGAAAAGGCTCTGACCAAGAAACTGGAACGATTCCTCGACGATCTCGCGGGCTGACCGAAATCATCCGCAAACTCAAATTTCCGCAAAAAACCTCCTGCCGCTGCAGGAGGTTTTCGTTTGATTTATTCCGTGTCTCCGCTGTTATCGGGAAACAGCGGAGAATATTCGCCGGTTTCGGTATAACGCGTCAGGTATTCCGCCGAAGGAACAAATTCGGTCGGATCCGGCACCGACTCCTGGAACGCGTTTCCTTCATATAAAATGCGTTCGGTGAATTCCCCTTCTTTCAGGCTGTACTCGTTGGGAACATACTCCACCAGATAACAGACATATCCCCCGGTAATGGTATGGACACGGAGAAATACATTCGGGACATCGGTTCCGTACAGGGAAATGTGCCCGGACGGAAGAATTCCCATGCAGGCAAGTTCGTCCCGGTCGGAATCGTATCCGTATACATACAGTTCGGCCCGGGTATCCCTTCCAACCGGAAAGATCGCATCCACAAAAAGTTCCTCCGTCCCGTCCTTGTCCATATCATACAGATAATATTCCGTATTCCCGCACAGCGATCCCATAAAAGAAACGCAGTCCGCGTAGACCTCATACCATCTATGTTCCGGCAGATCCCCGCCGCCGCACGCAATGCACGAGGTACAAAGCAGTACCGGAATCAGAAGACGCCATTTCTTCCGGAATCCGTTGTTTTTCATGACACAGCCTCCTTCTCTGAAGTGTCCGTTCGGCTTCCGCCTCTCTGAATCCCATTTTACCACCTTCCCGTTCCGGAATCAACCATTCGGCAGTTTACATTTTGAAAAAATACAGCGAAACGACGGCAAAGCTTTTTCACGGTACGGTTTGCATTTTTCCGCAGGATATGCTATACTCATTCTATGAAAATCTCCTGCGTTACTTCAATTTATTTTTGAAACACACACGAAAGGATTGCCTATGATTTCTCTGCAGATGAAACTGGTGTCGTCCCTCGAAAAATGCTTTCTCGACGACGCAATGGAAACAAAAACCGAAAAAACACGGTTTGTGATGTTCGGAAACGAAAAGCTGTCCCTGCAGGTCATGTACCGCGCCCAGGTACAGGATGAGGGCATCGCAAACTATACCTGTCCTTTCAGGCTCGGCGGCGCGCTCGCTCCCTATGCGTCGGTACGTCTGGTTGCGAACATCCCCAACCAGTACCCGACCTACAATGTCAGCCCCGGCGGGGAATTTCTCCGTACGGAACCCGGTCTGTACCCCGACCTGATCCGGCCCCTTCCGTATCACGACCGCATCTCCCTCCCCCATAACCAGACGCACGCGCTGTGGGTAGACGTCCGGCTTCCGGAGGATTTTGCCGCCGGTACGTACGATCTCTCCCTCACCGTCCTGCACCGGAACGAACCGATCGGCACGGTCACCGCCGAAATCACGGTGCTTGCCGCGAAGCTTCCCGCGCAGACCCTGATCCACACCGAATGGTTCTACACGGACTGCATCGCCAACTATTATCACACCCGGGCGTTCTCCAATCAGCACTGGAAGCACATCGAAGGCTTCCTGCGCACCGCGGTGGAAAACGGCATCAATATGATCCTCACGCCTGTCTTCACGCCCGAACTTGACACCTACGTCGGCGGCGAACGCCTGACCACCCAGCTTGTGGACATCGAACTCACCGGAGACGATACCTATACGTTCGGCTTCGAAAAGCTCCACCGCTGGATCGATCTCTGCCTCGAATGCGGCGTGGAATACTTCGAAATCCCTCATTTCTTCACCCAGTGGGGTGCCAAGGCGGCCCCCAAGATCATCGTAAAGGTAAACGGGCGCCGTCAGAAGTATTTCGGCTGGCACACCGAATCCACGGGCGAGAAATACAAAAACTTCCTCGCACAGTTCATCCCCGCACTGGTGCAGGAATTCAAAAAACGCGGTCTGTATCACAAATGCTTCTACCACATCTCGGACGAACCCAGCCTCAGCGCGCTCGATCACTACCGCAAGTGCAAGGAAATGGTCGCACCTTACCTGAAAGGCTACCCGATCATCGACGCCCTGTCGGAACTGGAATTCTACACCTCCGGTGCCATTGACAAACCCGTACCCAACACCCGCAGCGCGCACAAGTTCCACGAAGCCGGCGTACCCGGTCTGTGGACGTACTACTGCGGCGGCGGCAGAGCCGGTGTGGCGGACCGTTCCGTCTCCATGCCGACCCACCGCACGAGAATGCTCGGCGTACAGCTCTATTATTATAACATTGAAGGTTTCCTCCACTGGGGCTACAACTTCTACAACACCCGCCATTCCTACAGCGTGCTCGATCCTTACGCCAATCCCGACGGCAGCTACTTCAACCCGGCCGGCGACTGTTTCCTCGTCTACCCCGGCACGGACGGAACCGCATGGCCGTCCCTTCGCCTGAACGCGCTCCGCGAAGCTGTGGACGACATCCGCGCACTCCGTCTGTACGAAGAAAAATTCGGCAGAGAGGCGGCGGAAGCGCTGATCCTCGAAGGCACCGACGGCACGTTCAGCTTCACGCACTATCCCACCGATCCCATGTATTTGACCAATCTGCGCGAAAAGATCGCTGCCGCGTTTGCGGAAGCATAAACAAAAACAACGTGAGTTTATCAAAAACTCACGTTGTTTTTCATTGAATCAGGTTTGCAGAAAAGCGTTATTCCGCCGTGAAGATCATCGAATACAGCTTGGCATCGAACATGCGGAAGCGCAGGCGAACCGTTTTTCCCTCATACGACGAAAAATCGCTGCCGTCCGGGAAATACACCGCGCGGTCGATAGAATCGCCGTAAATCTCGACGCTTTCACCGGAAAGCGGTTCGCCGTTTTCATCCAGCACATCGACGTAAATGTATCCGAATGCGGAAGTCGCCATGTTCAGGCGCAGAACGCCGCCTTCAAACCGAAGCGGTTTCGTCACGAGTACGCGTTCCGTCCCTTCCGCTTCGTAGCAGGCAAAGCCATCCTTCCGCAGTTCGTAGCGGTACAGATGCTTCGGGGCAACCGCCATCACGTTTTTCACCATATAAAACGAATATGTGTCCCCCGTTTCCGTCAGCGGCCACGATGCGAAGCAGTCGCCGTACAGCCAGTTGGTCTCCGTTTCCACCCCCGGTGTCAGGTACGCCTGCGGGTACCGGTGGAAATTCTTTCCGTCACGGCTGCACATGAACACCAGATCCGTCACCGCCAGCGCACATCTCGGTTCGATGGTCTCCGCCGCCTTTCGCTTGATGGCGATGCTGCCGAACTGGTCGTCGTTTTTCGTCCACACCTGACGTTCCACGTAACGGCTCGGCATCCCGATGCGGATGTGCGGGGCGCGGGGATACGGCATAACGTTGTTGGTGTACATCTGAAAATCGAGTCCGTCGTCGTAGCTCAGCTGTACCGGTTCCGACCAGTGGACAAAATCCTCCGATTCCAGAAGGCGGACGTCGCGTACAATCCCGTTCGTCCAGTCCCCGTGGAGATTGCGGACGTAACTGTAATACTTTCCGTCCTGCCAGAACGTCGCGTTGAGGGTGTCAAACCGTCCCGCGTCCGTGACCATATCGCCTTTTGTGAAGTGGTAGCCGTCCGGAGACGTCCAGCACCAGAGGGAACGGCGGTCAGCCGCAAGGTCGAGGAAGATCAGCGACAGTGCCTTGAATTTTTCTTCCGGCGGGCAAGCCGGGTTGGTGTCATAGAAGACACAGAGCGAGCTGTCGTTTGTAGTGTCGATAACAACATTGTTCGCGCCGGGCGTATCCGCGGGGAAGAGGTTCAGATCCGGCCTGGTCCAGGTGATACCGTCCGTACTTTCGATCACGCGCACACGGAACTTTTTCTTCCCGTGCGCCTCCGGAGCGAACGAAATGTAGTACATCCGCCAGCCGTTTTCTACCTTCACAACGTTGGGGTAGCTGACGGCGGACGTTTCCTCCTCGCAGTCAAACACAAATACGCATTCCTTTTCCACGGGGGAAATCAGACGCGGACTGGCGGTCGTCCGCGCAGGATCGATCAGAAAATCATCCCAGAATACTTCGCGCCGTGATCCGATATTGATATGTTCCATAAACAACCTCCGTATGGCAGTCTGTATGATTTGTTTGCTTTTCTACGGGTATTATAGCATAGCGGGAGCCGTTTGGCAAGCGTTACTCCGCAAGTGCCGCCGCGATATGGGAAACGTACAGACGCCGGATTTCTTTGTATTCGCCGAGTCCGCGCACGACAGCGTCCACCGTAAATCCCTCCGCTTCCAGGCGGGACTTCCGGCTCTCCGGTATATTTCCCGAGATATCCCGAACGGCATGAACACCCGCCGTAAACAGAAGCGGAACCAACGTGATGTTCCTGCATCCGGATGCCCGCAGAACGGGCAGGAGATCGTCAAGATCCGGTGATCCTTCCAGTGCCGCGGCAAACAGGTCACGGTATCCGGCTTCCCGGCAGACCTCACGGAATCCGTCATATATCCACTCCGACCCGTGTTCCGAGCCGTGTCCCACAAGGACGGTCAGCCACCCTTCCCGACGGAATTTTCCGTACAGAAACCGGCAGACCTCTGCGATGTCCGTACGGTCGTACAAAAGGGGAACGCCGATCCGCAGCTTCGCGAACCGACCTTCAAACGCTGCCGCTTCCGCGCAGAGACGTTCGTACTCCGTCCCCGCAGTCACATGGGACGGTTGGACGACCACTTCGTCAAATCCCTCCGCCGCGAGACGTTCCAGCGCTTCCGCCGGAGAATCCGCGGTAATCCCCGATACGTTCATCCTGGCGCGGATCCGCTGTCCCGTGAATGCACGGCGGACTGTGTATCCGGGATATGCCTCCGCAAAGGCATTCTCCAGCGGAACGACGGACTTCTCCAGTGCCGCCGCGGATCCGCTGCCGTAGCTTGCCGCAAGGATCGCTTTCATGACCGTGATCTCCTCCTGTCCGAACAATTTGAAATCAGATGACTGAATTATAGCATGCCCGCCGGTCCCATGTCAAGGAAGTCCACCGCAGCCGCCAGAAAATCCGCAAAAATATCCATAGATCCTTACAAAAAAATATATACACCTTCCGAAAAATATGGTATAATTGCCTTACACGGACCCCTTCGACGCATCCGAACGAAAATTTCTGTTCCCACTGTACCGGAACAGACGACATACACCGACTACAACAAAGGAGAACCTGTTATGGAAAAACTTGCACTGCTCGGCGGTACCCCCATACTCGAAAGTCAGCCCGGCGACCTCTTCAAGTGGCCCATCATGACCCAGGAAGACTACGACGCCGCCATGGACGTGGTCTACAACAACAAATTTTCCGGCACCGACATCACCGAAAAATTTCAGGAAGAATTCGCCGCATGGCAGGGCCGGAAATACGCCATCGCGTACTGCAACGGCACGATGTCCCTGACCTCCGCGATGTTCGCCATCGGTCTCGGCAACGGCGACGAGATCATCTGCCCGACCAAGACCTACTGGGGCAGCGTTTCGCAGGCGATCAACTTCGGCGCGTCTGCGGTCTTCTGCAACATCAACGAAATGCTCAGCATGGATCCAAACGACATTGAACGCTGCATTTCGCCCCGCACGAAGGCGATTGTCGTTGTCCACTACTTCGGTTACCCCTGCGACATGGACGCCATCATGGCAATCGCAAAAAAGCACAACCTCAAGGTCATCGAAGACGTGTCCCACGCACAGGGCGGTCTGTACAAGGGAAAAAAGGTCGGTACGTTCGGCGACGTTGCCGCGATGTCCCTCATGAGCGGGAAATCCTTCGCCGCCGGGGAACTCGGCATTCTCGTCACGGACGACCGTGAGATCTACGAACGCGCCATGGCATTCGGCCACTACGAACGCAACAATGAACGCTACATCAAGGAAACCGAAGACCTCAAATCCTATTTCCACATCGCGCTCGGCGGCGCCAAAGGCAGAGCCAACCAGCTCTGCTCGGCTCTTGCAAGAGTCCAGCTCAAGTATTACGACGAACGCTGTGCCGAAATCCGGAAGGCGATGAACTACTTCTGGGATCAGCTCGAGGGGCTCCCGGGCATCTACGCCATCCGCGTCGACGAATCGACCGGTTCCAACATGGCGGGCTGGTACTGCGCAC
Organism: Clostridia bacterium; assembly: GCA_017398585.1. Lineage (GTDB taxonomy): Bacteria > Bacillota > Clostridia > Oscillospirales > CAG-272 > UMGS1696. The sequence continues at coordinate 15,890 of JAFQFS010000156.1, read as the reverse complement.
AGGGCGGATATCGTCCGGACGAACTGCAGGGTCTGTCCGTCAAGAAGTTCTGCGAGGCGGTACGCGCGGAAGGCTACACCGGATGCTGGGACGGCGGCAACTTCTGCCTCCACACCCATCCGTTCTTCAAGACCTTTGACCTCCGCAACGAGGGTCAGCCCTCCCGTATCGTCCACAACGAATACGACGTCCGCGAAGACGACGACAAGTGCAAGCCGTCCGAATCCATCTACTGCTTCTCTATCCCGTGGTTCAAGCATTTCGACAAGGAAGCGATCGACAAATATGCCGCGATCTTCCGCAAGGTCATCGAAAACTACGAACAGCTTCTCGACAACGACGCCGACAAAAAGCAGGGCGGCCGCTGGTACGGCATGACCAATGAATAAAACCATGACACCGGAAGACGTCCTTCCCTTCCTGCACGGCTGCTGCGGTACGTTCACAAAGGACGGCTGTACGGGATTTTCCCGCCTCACGCCGGATCAGCTCGCTTACTACAGCGAACACAGCGACGCGGATTTCGTCCGCAGTCACGCCCCCGCGGGAATTTATCTGGAGTGCCTCACCGACGAACCGGAGATCTCCTTCACCTACCGGCTGTACACCCAAAAAGGATTCTACATCAACGTCAGCGGGATTGACCTCTGCGAAAACGGCATTTTCGCGGCAAATTACCCGATCAACCCCGACGAGAGCGGCAATGTGACGGTCACGTATACACGAAAAAGCCGGGAACCGTCCGTGATCCGCATTTATTTTCCAAACGGATGCGTGTTCCTTCCGGTGGAATTCCGTCTCGGGAACGCGCTTCCGACCGCAAAACAGGAGCGTCTGGTACTCTTTTACGGCGACTCCATCACGCAGTCCGCGTACATTCCCACACCATCGCTGTCGTGGTTCCGCCCCGTGGCGGAGCATCTCGACGCGGAATACCTCAACCGCGGGATCGGGTCGATGGTCTTTGACCGAAACAGTCTTCCCTCCGTTCCGGACTGCGCCCCGGATGTGATCTTCATCGAATACGGTGGCAACGATCTCGGAAAAACCCCGGACAACGAAACGGCGCTCGCCGCCGCGGAGGCATGGCTGACCGATCTGTGCCGCCTGTATCCGGAAGCGAAAAAGTACGCCGTTCTGCCGGACTTTTTCCCCGACCGGTGGGAAAGTGAGGCGATTCTCCGCCGACGTGATGCATACTGTACCGGACTGACGGAGCTGTGCCGCGCACGAGGCATCTCCGCTCTTCCCGGAAAGCCGCTGATCCCGGAACTGGACACCCTCTACTTCGGGGACCACGTCCACTTCAACGAAGCCGGTTCTGCCATTTTCGCCAACCATCTTCTGTACACGATCCGGCATCAAAAAAATGCATAACAAACAAAAAACGTGAGTCTGAGACTCACGTTTTTTCTGTCATTCAGCCGCCGAGGTACGCTTTCTGTACCATTTCGCTGGCAGCCAGTTCGGCGCCCGTTCCGGAGAGAACGATGCGGCCGTTTTCGAGGACATAGGCACGGTCGGAGATCGCAAGGGATTTGCCCGCGTTCTGCTCGACAAGAAGGATCGTCGTGCCGTCCTTGTTGATGTCCTTGATGATCTCGAAGACCTGATCCACGAGAAGCGGGGACAAACCCATCGAAGGTTCGTCGAGCATCAGCAGCTTCGGATGGCTCATAATCGCACGCCCCATCGCGAGCATCTGCTGTTCGCCGCCGGAGAGCGTTCCGGCGATCTGGTTTTTACGTTCCGCAAGGCGCGGGAACCGCGTGTAGATCGCGTCGAGGTCGTTCTTGAATCCGGAGGAATCCTTGATGGAGTACGCACCCATCAGCAGATTTTCGTATACCGTCAGTTCCTGGAAAATCCGTCGTCCTTCCGGTACCTGCGTCATGCCGAGATGCACGATCTTGTGACAGGGCGTCTGGGTGATGTCGTGGCCGTCGAAGGTAACTGTACCGCTGCGCTTGGGAATCAGACCTACAACGCTCTGCATAGTAGTCGTTTTTCCGGCGCCGTTTGCGCCGATCAGGGTGACAATTTCCCCTTCGTTTACTTCAAAGCTGATCCCTTTCAGTGCGCAGATCACGCCGTAGTACACTTGGAGATTTTTTACTTCCAGCATTGCCATAACCTTAACCTCCGATGTAAGCCTTGATGACTTCGGGGTCACGCAGGGCCGTCTTGGTATCGCCTTCCGCGAGAACCGTACCGAAGTTCAGAACGGTGACTTCGTCGCAGAGACCGGAGACAAACTTCATGTCGTGTTCGATCAGCAGGATCGTCATGTCAAAATGGTCGCGGATAAAGTGAATGGTCTTTTCGAGGTCTTCCGTTTCGTGGGGGTTCATGCCCGCTGCCGGTTCGTCGAGAAGGAGAAGCTTCGGATTCGTTGCAAGCGCACGTGCGATCTCCAGCTTGCGCTGCTTGCCGTACGGCAGATTGCACGCGAGGTTGTTTCGTTCTTCTTCCAGATCGAAAATGCGGAGAAGTTCCTTGGCACGTTCGCGCATATCCTTTTCCGTCTTGAAATGGCGCGGCAGGCGGAACAGCGTTTCCGCCACGGTGCACTTGAACTGCGGCTGGTCATGCAGACCGACCATAACGTTGCGTACCACCGTCATATTGTTGAACAGACGGATGTTCTGGAACGTACGGGCAATGCCCTTGTGGTTGATTTTTTCCTGGCTCAGCCCGCAGAGTTCCTCACCGTCGAGGAAGAACGTACCGGTGGTCGGCTTGTATACGCCGGTAAGCAGGTTGAAGATCGTGGTCTTGCCGGCGCCGTTCGGGCCGATCAGACCGTAGATCTGGTTCTTTTTGATGCGGATGTTGACGTTCTGCGCCGCCTTCAGACCGCCGAAAGAGATCCCGAGATCCTTTGTTTCAAGAATGTATCCAGCCATCAGTGATCTCCTCCTTTGCTCTGATTGTTTCTCTTTTCCATCTTATCCTGCGGGACAAGGTCGATGGAGAGAACTTCGTTCATCTCGATCTTGGTCGGCACAACGTCCCACTTTGCCTGGTCGTCCTTGATGTGCGCGGGGTTTCTCGAACGTACAAATTTGTTCCAGAGAACGCCGAGGTTGTAGCGGTCACGGAAAGGCTTGAGCTTGGGTGCGTTGTTATAGACAACAATCACGATCAGGATCACCGCGTACAGGAGGTTCTGGAGAACCGCGAGGTCGCCGGTGAGGATGGTCGCGAGCTTGGTGTTGAGGAAGGTGATGAGCGCCGCCGCAACGATGGAGCCGTTGATGCTGCCCATGCCGCCGAGAACGACCATAACGAGAATTTCAATGGAGTAGTTATAGCCGAACTTGGCACTCTGCACCGTGTAGTTGCTGAAGCTGTAGAGCACACCGGCAATGCCCGCAAAGGTCGCGGAGAGAGTGAACGCCAGCAGCTTGTATTTGGTCACGTTGATGCCGCAGGCACGTGCCGCGATTTCGTTGTCACGGATGGCGGTGACGGCACGGCCGTGCTTGCTTCGGATGAAGTTCTGAACAACCGCCAGCGTCAGCAGAACGAGCAGGAACGCGAAAATGAACAGATACTGCTTGTCGTAACGGGGAGTCGGCAGACCGAGCGCACCGCCGAAGGATTCGTCGGAGGTGTTCTGGAAAATGGACTTCACGATTTCGCCGAATGCGAGGGTAACAATCGCGAGATAGTCGCCGCGCAGACGGAGGGCGGGAATACCGATGATCACGCCGCAGACTGCCGCAATGGCAGCGCCGATGATCAGGGCGATCAGCAGATTCAGCACACCGCTGCCGATCACGGGTTCGAGAAGGGCGGAAACCTTACCGCCGAGATAAGCGCCCACGCACATGAAGCCGGCGTGACCGAGCGAAAGTTCGCCGAGGAAGCCGACAACAAGGCTGAGAGATACGGCAAGGATGACGCTGATGGCAATCTTTTCAAGCAGGAACAGCAGCGAGCTGTTCAGGCGTCCGCCGGTCAGGGCGATGATGCCGAAGACGAGCGTGAAGATACCGATGACGATGTAGTTGATGTAATGGTTCCAGCGAACCGCTTTGAGTTTGTTCATCATACCTTTTCCCTCCGTTTCTTGCCGAGGAAACCGGTCGGACGTACGAGAAGAATGATAATCAGGATCGAGAATTCGATCGCATCGGTGTAGGGAGCGATCGCGGTGATCTTATAGGAGATGGATTCGACCACGCCGAGAAGGATGCCGCCGAGCATCGCACCGGGAATAGAGCCGATACCGCCGATGACCGCCGCGGTGAATGCCTTGATACCGGGCATTGCGCCGAGGGTACTGGAGATGCTCGGTGCCTTGAGGAGGTAGAACAGCCCTGCGAGAGCCGCGAGAGCGGAACCGATGGCAAACGTGATCGTGATGATACCGTCGACGTTGATGCCCATGAGCTGAGCGGCACCCTTATCTTCGGAAACGGCGATCATGGCACGTCCGAGACGGGTATACTTGACAAACAACGTGAGTGCGGTCATGACAACGACGGTCACGGCAAGGGTGACGAGCGCGGAAACCTGTACGGTCACGCCGAGGAATTTCACGGAGCCGAAATCATAAACGGTGACCATTTTGTTTGCGGAACCGAAGATGATCTGCGCAAGGCTCTGGAGCAGGTAGCTGACGCCGATCGCCGTGATGAGGACGGCAAGCGGAGACGCACCGCGCAGCGGCTTGTACGCCACTTTTTCAATGGTGATCCCGAGCAGAACGCAGAAAACGACCGCCATCAGGATCGCGAGAAGCGGATTATGGAATGCCATAAACACATAAATCACGTATCCGCCGACCATGATAATGTCACCGTGGGCAAAGTTGAGCATTTTCGCAATACCGTAGACCATGGTATAGCCGAGCGCGATCATGGCATAGATCCCGCCGAGACTCAGCCCGTTGATCAGTGTTGATAAAATAAGTTCCATGGTTGTACCTTAAATCAGAAAATAATTATCGGGGAGGAACTTTTTGAAAAAAGTTCCTCCCCAGAAGACTTGCTGCGCAAGTCTTCACCCTCATTCAAAAACTTTCAAACGAATAACAGGACAAAGTCCGGTTCGAATTATTCGTCAAATCTGCACTGCACCCCGTCAATTTTTTCAATTTAAAAATTTTTGAAAAGGGGCTTGGGGAGAAACTTTTTATAAAAAGTTTCTCCCCAATGAACTTTCCTTAGTTAGCTTCCTTGATGACGTACTTGACTGCGCCCTTGTTGACGTAGCCGGTGGATTCCCAGGTGATCGGGCTGCCGTCGCCGGTAACCGCGTCGCTGAGAGCGTAACCGCCGTTGAATTCCGCCTTGAGGATATCGCAGAGGTCGGATGCGCTGATGGTTACGGGAATCTGCTTGCCGGAGTCGATCGCGTTCTTCATTGCGCCGTAGATTGCATAGATGCAGTCATAAGCGGATGCGCCGAACTGGTTGAGGGTTTCCGCGCCGAACGCTGCAACGTACTTGTCGATGAATTCCTTGGACTTGCCTTCGGTAGCCTTGGAGTTGAAGTGGGACAGCATGGTAACTTCCTGCGGGATGGTGGTGATGTCGAAGCCTTCGATGTTGTCGATGCCGTCGAAGCCGTCACAGCCGTAGTAAACAGTGGAAGCACCGACGATGTCCTTCGCCTGCATCATGAAGAGGGACGCGGGAGTGTAGTAGATCGGCATGAAGATGAAGCCGCAGTCCTTGAGGGTGTCGATCTGGGTTGCGAAGTCGGTGGTGTTCGCGTCGGTGAAGGTGGTTTCGATCACGGTCACGGATGCGTCGAGGTTCGCCTTGAACTGGTCGTAGATACCCTTGGAATATGCGTCATCGGACTTGTAGAATACGCCGATGGTCTGGCCGGAGAAGTTAGCGCTTACGTATTCGGCAGCAACCTTACCCTGGTTGCCGTCCGCGAAGCACATCTGGTAACCGTTGGGGTTAGCCGGGATGTCGTCGCCGGAAGCGGAGGGAGTGAGGAAGAATACGTTGTCATCCGCGGAGAGATTCTTGAATTCAAGACCCGGAGCGGTGGTAACGGTACCGAGGGAAACCTGCATACCGCCTTCGTACATGGAAGAGTAGTTGGTGGAAATCTTGGTAGGGTCGTGCATGTCGTCGGTTGCGACGAGCTTGAACATCACGCCGTTGAGACCGCCGGCCGCGTTGATTTCATCAACCGCCATCTGAGCGGAATTTGCTACCGCAACGCCGTACATAGCGGCGCCGCCGGTAAGGGGACCGGATACACCGATGACATATTCGGTGTTTGTTTCTGCATAATTTACGCTGCCGCAGCCGGCGAACATGCCGAGACCGAGGACAACGGACAGAACAAGTGCAAGAATTTTAGTGAATTTCATGTCAAAACCTCCATAATTGATTTTGCACGTACAGTATACATCTTTTTTAAATAGATGTCAATATTTTTCCCCCCATTTTTTGTATCTAATGTAGGTTTCCGTCCCCTTGACAGAGCCGGACCTATCCTGTATACTTATATTCACCGAACAAAAACAGGAGATTTTTGAATATAGATGAAAAAAGTATTGTTCTGGGATTTTGACGGTACGCTCGCGGTCCCGAACCGTGCCTATCCGTGGGCGCTGAACGAAGCCCTCACCGCGTGCGGATACGATGTTCCGTGGAACCTGGTCGACCGCTGCACGAACACCGTCATCCCGTGGCACACCGGACACTACGCCTATCCGCAGAAGACCGGCGTGGAGTGGTGGGAAAACGTCTGCCGCCGCGCGGAAATTTTTTACGAAGCCTGCGGCGTGAAGCCGGAGGATTTTGCCGCAGTCAGCCGGAAGTTCCGGAAGATCATGCCGTCCTATCCGCACACGCTTTACCCCGATGCCGTCGAAACGCTCCGCCGCTGCCGTGAAATGGGGTTCGTGAACTGCATCCTGTCGAACAATTATCCGGAGCTGCCCGACGCGATCCGGAATTTCGGACTCGGCGGATTTTTTGAAGCGTACTTCGTCTCGGGCGCGGTCGGGTACGACAAGCCGCATCCGGAGATCTACCGCCATGCCCTGCGCGAAACGGGAAATCCCGGCATCGCATACATGATCGGAGACAATCCGGTCGCCGACATCAAAGGTGCAAAGCAAGCGGGACTGCGCACGGTCTGGGTGCATCCCACGGATCATCCCGACGGACTCGCAAACGCCGACCACATCTGCAAAGGGCTTGCTGACATCCCCGCCGCTCTCGCATAATTCCACAGAAAACCGAAAAGCCGGATAATTCCGGCTTTTTTTCGTTTATTCGGTAATTTCGATTTTTCTGCCCGGCAGATAGAGCGTAAATCCGGTTTCGGCGGGGTCGGCGGACGCTTCCACGGCTTTGATCTGCGGGAAATCCGGACGCTGCGGGTAGAGAACGGTCACAATCCGCAGTCCTCCGTTAAAGGGAACGGTCTGCCGGATCGTCGGAACGGCGTAATGCTCGACGTCGCCGACGCCGTGCACCGGGAACCATCCCTGGAATTCGGGCGTTTTCTGTCCCTTTACGATGGAAATTCCTCCCGCGGACGTAATCACGGAGAATGCCGTCCCGTCCTCAAACCGGCTGGTAACACTGTTCCGGTCGAGCGTTGTCGGGACGTTTTCGAGATGCCAGAGCAGCTCCGCGCTGTGCGGCCGGTCATCCGGTGCAGTGAAGCGGTCGATCGCAACGAAGAACGGCGGCAGTCCCTGTTCGTCCTTGCAGAACAGGAGACGGCGGGTGTGCTTTACGTCAAGGAAGGCGGGACCGTAGCCTTCGTCGTAAAACGATTCGGCGGTATCACGGTGCGGTTCGCTGACAAAATATGCGGTATCGCAAGGCTTGCGGATGTCGTCGGCTTCCCAGCGGTAGCGCGCACGGCGGTTCTGATCCATGCCGTCGATGCGGGCGGTGTTGTGCGCGCGGGTCGAGAGAACGTATTTCCGCATTTCGGACGTATCGTAGTCGAACACGCCCGCTTCGTGGAGCATTTCGCGTCCGTACGCGAAAATCGTCACGTTCAGCTTGTCCTCATGCTGATGTCCCGCGCCGAACGGGGACATATCCATGTAGCCCCAGACCGCATCGGGTTCCCATCCGGTGCGGAAGATCGCCGCGCCGCCGTAGGGCATGAGCAGTGAACCGTACGGCGGAGTGGTTCCCTCTTTCCGTCCGGAGACGATGTAGCGGTAGACCTCGTTGTCCGGATAAAGCCGCATCGCCTTCCGCAGTTCCCATGCGGCATCCACGCGTCCGCTGTCGTTCGGCGCGGGTGTATGCAGGTCGGGCGCGGCGAGCTTGACGTAGACATCGTTGAGGGAAACCAGCCCTTTTTCGAGAAAATCGGGAGCCTGCTTTCCGGTACGGCGGTACATATCAAGGATGCCCATGTAGTTGTGTACGACGACGGAATGATAGCTGACGCTCAGTTCGTTCTGCATCCCGTCGGGATAGACCTGCACATCCAGTTCCTCCTTCAGACGGGTCATGGCGTAATCGAGCCACGCCGCACTTTCCCGGAAGAACGGGAACACGTGCCCGATCCGCGCGAGACCGTGCAGTTCCATGATGAGCCAGTTGTTTTTCGTGTTGAAATTGCGCAGCCGCCATGCGTGCTCCCACAGGGATTTGCAGAAAACGACGACGGCATCGTCACTGACGGCGTGAAGGAAAGCGTGGAAGGTGTATGTCCACGGCGCAATGCGGATGCCGGCTTCGATCGTGCGCCAGCAGATCGTGGCGTACCCGCTGGCGTTCTCGGGTACCTGCGCCTGCTTTGCCCATGAAATAAGCTGCGCTTCCCATTCGTCCGCCGCTTTTTGGTCGCCGGTCAGAAGGTAATATTCCGCGAGCATTTTCCATTCGGGATGGCGGTTGAGCTGCCACGGCCATTCGGCGTAGCCGTTGTAGGTGGGATTGTATTCCCAGTCAATCTCCTTTCCGAACGTATAGGGCACACGGCAGGAGATGAACGTGTGTCCGAACACACGTTCCGCGACGGCGCGGACCGTATCCGCACGTGTCTCAATGCCCTCCCGTTCCCCGGCAAGATAAAGGTCCGGATTCAGCGTTTCCCGCACGTACGCGGCAAAACGGCGGATCGCTTCGGGGATCTGTCCGTCCTGCGCAAGTTCCGGCAGATCCGCCAGAGCGGGGATTGCGGTATCGATGCACTCGGTGAAGAACCGGAGATCGCTCAGACGTGTGGTTTCCATAAAATCACCTCGTTCGCTTGAATTTGGTTTTATTATACTATATTGCAGTGAAAAAAACAATGTTTTTTCGTCAAATATACGAAATGCAATTGATTTGCCGCGGCGGAGATGGTATAATATTCCCATAAATCACACATCCGCATCCGGACACCACACAAAGGAGAACTGCAATGAAACCGTTAAACGACTATTCATGGGTACGCGGCGTCAACTACTATCAGTGCGGCGAGGAACAGCTCCGCCGCGAACTGGGCTACGGCAAGCGCGTGAACCTCAATGCCGTCCGCATCTGGCTCGACCGCGGCTGGTACGAGCGCAATCCGGAAACGTACCTGAAAAACCTCGTGGACTACGTACGCATCTGTTACGACTGCGGTTATCAGGTTATGCCGATTTTATTCAACGGCAACTTTCTCGATCCCGAAACCCTGACCGAAACATATTACGAACGCAACGACACCTACACCCGCGCGGTCGTCGAAGCACTGAAGGACGAGCCCGGTCTTCTGATGTGGGACATCATGAACGAACCCGCCTGCAACAACTGGACGTACGCAAACGACATCGGCGAGGACGAAAAGAAACGCCGCTACGATCTGCTGTGGGCATTCCTGCGGAAATATTCCGCATTCGTGAAGGAAGTTGACCCCGTGAACGCTACGACCATCGGTCATACGACAGCATGGGAAGTCGAACCGACGGCGGAATGCGTGGACGTTCTGTCCTTCCACGACTACAGCGGTACCCGCAAAAAGCTGTACGCAAACTACGGTCTCGCGGACGAACTGTCGAAAAAGTACGGCAAGCCCGTGATGCAGACCGAGACCGGCTGTCTCGCACGCTGCAATCCGTACGACATGACCCTGCAGGCGTGCGAAGAATACAAAATGGGCTGGTTCGTCTATGAACTGATGATCCACGGACGCTGCGACTCCGAACACGGCGTATTTTATCCGGACGGAACGATCCGCGATCCCGGAACCATCGCCGCGATGATGGGCTGCTACCGCTGCCGCGACCTCGACGTAATGGTCGTACCGGTCCCGAACCGCGAAGGTCAGGGACAGCGCTGCGTGGACGACATCAGAAAGGCACTGACCGAATACACCTGCGACGCGTTCGACTACCGTCCGTCCGACATCGAACAGCTTCTGAACGCCTGCGAACGCGCGGCGAACCTGCTCGAATGCTGCGATATGATCCCGATGGCGTGCCCGCCGACGGCGCGCATTTTCGCATGGCGGAAGATGGAACGTCCGCCGCTTGCCGAAATCCGCCGGTTCGCGTACGAACTGGCAAAACAGATGCAGGACATCTGCGAACTGCTGTAAGGAGGGGAGCTTCATGAAATTTTCCGTATTTGCCGATCTTCATCACTATCCGGGCGTCTTCATGGGCGGCACGGACGAAGACCTCGCGTTCATCCAGAAGCGCGCGGAAGATGAAAACTGCGCGTTCATCATCCACGCCGGCGACTTCACCCACGGTCCGGCACTCTTTCCGGATTATGTGGAAAAGTACAACAACTTCCACATCCCGAGCTATCACTGCCTCGGCAACCACGACTCCGACAAAACTCCGTACGACGAGACCCTCCGCATGTACAACATGCCGGACGGGCACTACTTCTTTGACAACGGCGGCTACCGCTTTATCGTGTGCGACCCGAACTACTATTACGTAAACGGCGAGTACATCCACTACGACATGGGCAACTACTACAAGTTCGGCGCGTACCGCGACTACATGCCGCCGGAACAGCTCGAATGGCTCCGCGGGACGATCGAAACCGCACCCGGTCCGTGCATCCTCTTCAGCCACGCAAGTTTCGAACGTCCGGACGGCGTAAAGAACCGTGAAGAAGTACTGAATATCATAAACGAAGCAAACCGCAAGAAGCCGCACAGCGTCATCCTGTGCATCAACGGACATCACCACCGCGACTACCTCCGTATTCTCGACGGCGTGTGCTATTTCGACCTGAACTCCGCGTCCTACGACTGGGTTCCGACCAAACACGACAACTATCCGAAGGAACTGTGCGAGGAAATCTCCCTGCTTTCGAACACGTTGGTCTACAACGATCCGATCCACGCGATCATCACCCTCGAAGGAACGACCATCACCATCGAGGGTATGGAAAGCTCCATGTTCATGGGAATAAACCGCGAACATACGGACAACCCGATCTACGACAACGCGGGACGTCCCGTCACCCCGACGGTGCAGTCCGCGAAGATTACGCTGGGATAAAGTTTCTCGGGGAAAACTTTTTCGAGAAAAAGTTTCCGAGTCTGCGGAGCAGACTCGTCCGACCCCCTTTCAAAAAGCTTTAATCTGGATAAGGAGGAGGTTTTGTTATGGAACGTATTATCGTAACCGATTACGGCGTGAAGAATGACGGACGGAGCTGTCAGTATGAGGCTTTGTCGAACGTCATCGCAAATGCGCCGGACAACTGTGAAATTTTCTTCCCGGAAGGGCGGTATTTTGTCACCAAGGCGGTGCCGGTCGTCGGTAAGACCGGCGTTACCCTGCGCGGAGAAGCCGGAACGGTTCTTCTGACCCACTTCACGCCGTGGAACGATCCGTCCGAAAACAACGGCGGCTTCGTCTGCCGCGACTGCCGCAACCTGACATTCACAGACATGACGTGGACGACCGACAATCCCGTCAACTGTGCGGGACGCGTCACCGCCGTCGACCGCGAAAACCACACGTACGACGCCGCCATTGACCCGCAGTTTCCCATCACCGGATGGGAACACTTCTGGGGCACAGACACCTGCGACGAGGAAGGCACGCCCGACTACGTCATCGAAACGTACGACAAGATCACAAAGGAAACCCTTGCCGACGAAAACGGAAACGAACGGGTGAAGTACACCGGAACAAAGTACGAACATCTCGGGAACAACAACATCCGCGTATACATGCCGGAACGATGGGATCTCTCCCGTCTGACGGTCGGTCACCGCGTGCTCTACCGCTACCTCATCTACGGAAGCACAGTCTATCATTTCGCGGGATGCCACAACGTTACCCTCTCGCATCTTGAATTTGAACGCTGTACCAGCATGGCGGCGGTCATCGCGCCCCGCTGCTCGGACTTCACGTTCGAGGACTTCAACGTCCGTATGCCCGAAGGCGATCACGCGCTCTACTCCGCCAACGCCGACGCAATCCACATCACCGGTCTGTCGGGCTATCTGCACATGAAGGACTGCGACTTCGTCGGACTCGGCGACGACGCACTGAACATCCACAGCCAGGCGGGCGAGATCGAATCGTGGAATCCCGAAACGGGTGAAATGCACTGCATCTGCCGTAACCGCGCGATGGAACCCGGTCAGCTCGGCACGCTCTGGGCGCAGGGCGGCGACACGATCATCGTCTACGACCGCGAGACCTTCCTCGAAAAGGGAAAACTCCTCCTCTCCGACTACCGCAGCGGTACCGCGAAGGTGGAAAATGTCACCGGCGAGTGCGGCGTGGGCGATATTCTCGCAAACGAGGCGTTTTTCGCGTCCGTGCATCTGGAAAACTGCAGTGTGAGCCACACACGGGCGCGCGGATTCCTGCTGCAGTCGTGGAACATGCTTGTGGAAAACTGCAGAATTTACGGTATGTCCCTGCCGGGCATCATCATTTCGCCGGACATCCGCGTCTGGTACGAGGTCGGTCCGTCGAAAAATGTGGAAATCCGGAACTGCGTCTTTGAAAAGTGCGGCATCAACGGAAGCGCGGCGAACATGGGCACCGTCATGGTCAAGGCGAGCCACGACGTCGACGCGGACAACTATCCCGCAGGTGTGCACGACGGCATCCTCATCCATCACAACGTATTCCGGAACTGCGGCAACAGCGGTATTTTTGTAAATGCTGCGAAAAACGTGGACATCCACGACAACGTATTCGAAAACTGTTCCTGCAAGCGCTTCAGCGACAAGGTCGAAACGAACCGGTACGACATCTTCCTCCGCCGCTGCAACGGCATCACAATCGGCGAAAACCGGACGGACAAGGACGCGAAATGGCTGGAACTGCGGGAATTCTGCGAAGAATAAGGAGATTGGTGTGAAAATACAGCCAACCAAATCGGACATGAAGCTGTTTCACACCCCGAAAATTTCTTTGCAAATGGGACCAACCATTTGCAATCGCCTTCGGCGACCGAAATTTTCCAAAAGTATTTGTGCTGCTTCGCAGCATGGGAGGTATTATGAGTCGTTTTCTTGAAGAATGTATGAAATTTATCGAAACCCAGCCGTTTGACGTCCTCCGCATCTCGGAGGTACAGAGTGACGGCGAAATCGAGACGATCGAAGCGCAGGAGATCTGCCGCTGTCAGAACACCTATTCGGTCTCGAAGACCTTCACGATGACCGCGATCGGTCTGCTGTACGACCGCGGACTGGTGACACCCGACGAAAAAATCCGCGATATTTTCGCGGACGAATGGGCGGAATACGGCAGTGACATCGACGAACGATGGAATCGGAACACAGTCGATATGGCGCTGACGCACCGGATCGGCGTACCGGGCGGATTCCTCGACATCGACACGCACCGGATCACCGAATTCGGCGAGGATTTCCTCCGCTACATGCTGACGTACCCGCTCGACTACACGCCGGGCACGGGCAGCAAGTATTCGGACGGCGCATTCTATCTTCTCGCACGGGTAGCGGAAAAGAAGACGGGCGAAGTCATGGACAATTTCCTGTGGCGGGAGCTTCTCTGGCCGATGGGATTCCAGGAAATGGCGTGGAGTCACTGTCCGCAGGGACACGTCATCGGCGCGACGGGGCTGTATCTCCACTCGGAAGACATGGTGAAGCTCGGCCAGCTCTACCTGAACGGCGGCGTATACAAGGGACGCCGGTATCTGTCGGAAGAATGGGTGAACCTCGCGCTGACCCGCGGCTACGGCCTCGACAGCTGGGACGGCAGAGTCTACTTCAAAGGCGGGATGTACGGTCAGAAACTGGCAATTTTCCCGGAACAGAACCGCGTCCTCGCCATGCAGGCGTTCGGCGCGGACAGCAATGTCGTGACGAAGTGGGCGCTGGAGTATAAGGATTGAAAGAAAAGTGGGGGAACCTTTTTTGAAAAAAAGGTTCCCCCACACCCTTTCCAAAAAACTTTTCAACCTATATCATATCAACTGCAATAACCGGCTTCACAGATTAAAAGTTTTTGCGGAGCTTTTTTCAAAAAGCGACCGTCTTCCCCTTTCACAAACGCCCCGCACGTCTCTCCCCTTGTGCAAAATTCCAAATCCCGCACAAATCGGAATGCCCCCAAACTGTTTCTATAGAAAAAAGCTATATCCCGCTAACTGATTTTTGCTATTTACAAATGAAAAAACATGTGATATGATTAGGGTGTACGACAAAAAATCCCACAATAATATACATACAAACGAGGAGTAACCAATATGCTTGCACTTGTTAAGAAATATGCGAAGCCGGGTCTTTGGATGGACGAAGTTCCGGAACCTGTCTGCGGCGACAACGACGTAAAGATCAAGATTCACAAGACCGCGATCTGCGGCACCGACCTTCACATCTACAACTGGAACCAGTGGTCCCAGGACACCATTCAGGTTCCGCGCGTGATCGGTCACGAATACGTAGGCGAGATCGTTGAAGTGGGCAAGAACACCACCCGCTGCCACATCGGTCAGATCGTATCCGGTGAAGGTCACATCGTATGCGGCAAGTGCCGCAACTGCCTCGCGGGCAACGGTCACCTCTGCAAGGAAACCGTCGGCGTCGGCGTAAACCGTGACGGCGCATTCGCGGAATACCTCGTAATCCCGGAAACCAACGTTCGTCCCTGCGCGGACAACATTCCGGAAGAAATGTACTCCTTCTTCGACCCCTTCGGAAACGCTGTTCACACCGCTCTCGCATTTGACGTAGTCGGTGAAGACGTTCTCGTTACCGGTGCAGGCCCGATCGGCATCATGGCAGCCTGCGTTGCACAGTTCTGCGGTGCGCGCTACGTTGTCATCACCGACCTCAACGACTACCGCATCGACCTCGCAAAGAAGCTCGGAGTAAAGTACGCGATCAACACCTCCAAGGACAGCCTTGACGACCTCATGAAGGATCTCGGCATCGTGGAAGGCTTCGACGTCGGTCTCGAAATGTCCGGTGCACAGTCCGGTCTGAACACCATGGTTGACCATATGGTTCACGGCGGCCGTATCGCACAGCTCGGTCTCCTCCGTCAGGACGCAAAGCTCGACTGGAACAAGGTCATCTTCAACGGTCTCACCATCAAGGGTATCTACGGCCGTCAGATGTACGAAACCTGGTACAAAATGCAGGCTATGCTCCAGGGCGGTCTCGACATCGCAGGCATCGTTACCCATCGCTACGACGTCCGCGACTTTGAACAGGGCTTCGAAGCAATGAACTCCGGCAACTCCGGCAAAGTCATCCTCGACTGGACGAATCTGAACAAGTAATGTTTATCGGGGAGAAACTTTTTGAAAAAAGTTTCTCCCCGAACCCCCTCTTCAAAAACTTTTATACGAAATGGATTGACAAGGTTTGGGTGCAGATCTGGAACACCAAAGCGTTCTGTACGTCGATAAAAATACATATTCGAACGCTCTGCACTCACTTTGTTACGTTTCATAGTTTAAAGTTTTTTGGAAGGGGTTCGGGGAAACCTTTTTTCAAAAAAG
>JAFQFS010000155.1 GCA_017398585.1 Clostridia bacterium | reverse complement strand
GATGGAGAGTTCCGCGGAAGTGTGGGGTTCGAGCATGGCTGCCTGATAGATGTATTCCTTTTTCTTGGTGACAGCGGCTTCGATGGTGAGGAGCTGCGCATTGATGTTGGTCATGTTCATTGCAGCGAGAGCGAGCGGGAGCGGGGGCTGTTTTGTCGGCTGTACGCCATACTTGTTGACGAGGCAGGCAACTTCGACGCACGCTTCTGCGGGAAGGTTCGGGATAAGGCCGTTGTTCAGCACGTTGCCGCCGATCTTGTACGGCTTGTCGGTAACCATCGCTTCCATGATGTAGGACGCGTATTCGTGGGTACGTTCGTGGCTGACGTCGCCCTTGAGGTACTTTTCACGGTCGTTCTTCCAGCCTGCGATCTGGTTCACGCAGCGGCGCGGATATTCGTCGAGCGGGATGTTGTACTTCTGGATGAGTTCCGGATACTTCGCCTTGATGAAGAAGTTGTTGTATTCCGCGTTGTGTTCGCTGGATTCGGTGCAGTAGTAACCGAAGCGGCGGATGTATTCGTAGCGGGTGAGATCCCAGTACTTGGAGTCTCCCTTTGCGAGTTCTTCTTCAAGCTTTGCGATGGCACGGCGGCGGATTTCGGGATAAAGGTCGTTGCCGTCCGCATCTTCGATTTCAAGGAGCCAGCCCATGTGGTTGATCCCGGCGATGCGTTCCTTGATGGGTTCCTTGTATTCCATACCGAGGGAGTTCATCAGGTTACGGGAGCATACCTGAACGCTGTGGCAGAGGCCGACGGTCTTGATGGAGGTATATCTCTGCATATAGCCTGCGAGCATTGCCATCGGGTTGGTGTAGTTGAGGAACCATGCCTTCGGACAGACGGCTTCCATATCTTCCGCGAAGCCTTCGAGCACGGGGATGGTACGGAGCGCACGGAAGATACCGCCGATACCGAGGGTATCCGCGATGGTCTGGCGGAGGCCGTATTTCTTCGGCACTTCAAAGTCGGTCACGGTACAGGGTTCGTAGCCTCCGACCTGGATGGCGTTGACAACGAAGTCTGCGCCGCGGAGCGCTTCCTTACGGTTTGGGATACCGAGGTGCTTGGTGATCTTTGCGCGGCCTTCATTGATATTGCGGTTGAGCGCGTCGATCATGATATAGGATTCTTCCAGGCGTTCCGCGTCGATGTCGTAAAGAGACAGTTCGAAGTCACGGAGAGCGGGGGTGAGCATGCAGTCGCCCAGCACGTT
Organism: Clostridia bacterium; assembly: GCA_017398585.1. Taxonomy (GTDB): domain Bacteria; phylum Bacillota; class Clostridia; order Oscillospirales; family CAG-272; genus UMGS1696. Next base: position 34,580 of record JAFQFS010000155.1, on the reverse strand, counting down.
TTTAGCGAACACGGTGCTGCCGGCGCCCATGAATGTGATCTTTCCCATAATGATTTCCTTTTCTATAAATTATTCCGTTAATCGGTATTATGATATTACCATATTTAAGGTTCCCTTGTCAAGGGGTGGGGGATATACAAACCGTTCGTTTGGATTGATAAGGAAGAAAAACGCCTGAAGGCGTTTTTCAAATTTTTATGTCCCTGCGCGGGACGGGCGCACAAGAGGACCGGTCGCGGCCCTCTTGTGAATCACCCCGACCAAGGGGGTTCCCCCTTGGATTCTCCTTGCGCTTCTGAAGCTGAACAATTCAGACAACACTCGACACGCACCTGCCGGTGTAAGGGTTGCGCAGATATAGGCTAACCGCAAAATAAATTTATACTTCCGGCGAGACGCCGGACGAAAAACTCAGCCCCCCGCGGTTAGCGCATCATCCGAGGGGAAGAGTCCAGAGGAGGGGATCCTTCCCCTCCTTTGGTCGCCGAGAGTCCAGAGAGGCTCTCGACAGAGCCTCTTTGGCGCCGTGCCGCGCAGGCACATTAATTTTAGAAAAAAGCTCCCGCAGGAGCTTTTTTCCACCTTATTGAATTTCGAGAAATTTAAACCAGCCCTCAGTTGCCGCTCATGATGTTGTTTACAAAGGATTCGTAAACTCTGTCGAGAACCTTGTTCGCTGCCTTTTCGATCTTCTTGTAGTTCGAAGCGAAGTCGGTAACCTTGCTTCCGAGAGGAGTGAGGAACGCGCTGCCGAGCATGTTGCCGCCGAGCGTGCCGTTGTATGCAACCGCAAACGGAGAGGTGATCGTGTCGTGAATCAGGTCGATCATCTTCGCGTCGTCCTGACCGTCAACATACTTGACCTTCAGTGCGTTTTCGTACCACTGCGGGATAACCTGCTTGTTGGTTTCGCGTGCGAATACTTCGAGACAGGTGTGAACGAATTCTTCACTGTCCACAGGAAGCGTGGAAAGGATCGCGCCCGCTTCGGTGGTGTCGTGGAGAGACGTTACATAATTTTCCTGTGCTTCGTCAAGCTTCGGATACGGGATAATGCCGACGCCGAATTCGATGTCACGGAGGTTTTCAAGGTCGCCGATACGGTTGTAACCCATGATAACGGTCTGACCGTTCGCGAATACCTGACGGAGACCCGCTGCGGAGTAGTCCGCAATGTTCGTCAGCGTGCCGTTGTTCCAGTACATCTTGTTGAGCTGTTCCAGAATCTTGACCGAACGTTCGTTGTTGTAGCAGTAGGAAATACCGTCTTCGGAACGTTCAACATACTGTACGCCGGTACCGATCAGCGCCGGAATTGCGGAACCCCAGGTACCGATGCAGGTGTAGCCGAACAGGTCGCCTTCGGTCATCTGACCGTCACCGTTCGTGTCGCGTGCAACCGCTTCGCAGATCGTCGCCATATTGTCGATCGTCCATTTGCCGTCGAATACCATTTCATTGATGTATTCGGTCGAGCCGTAGTTGTCGTTCAGGATGGATTCGTTTGCAAACAGAGCGTGTGCGGATGCCAGACAGTCGGTGAAGTAGTCGCCGAGCAGCATATACATGCCGCCTTCCACGAACTGCAGGTCACGCATTGCTTCGCCGTACCAGTATACCTGGTCGTAGTCCATCACCTTGGTGTTGTAGACATTGCGGAGGTAGTTGCCGGACGCCAGACCGGAAAGAGCCATAAGGTCCTGCGTGATGACGTCGTATTCGTCCGCGCCTGCCATAACGAGGTTCTTGATGGACGCTTCCGCGTTGCTGTAGGAGAAGCTTGCTTCCGTGAACTTCAGCGTGATGCCGAGAAGTTCGGATACAAACAGGTTGCGCGCGTATACCGCGTCGTTGACGATTTCACCGTTGGTTTCGCCGAGACCGCGGATGAACTTGTCGGCGTTCGTCGCGTCGGTTTCGTCAACGGAAGTATAGAAACGGAATTCGCGTCCGTCAAAATCCACGTCCGCAAACGGGTCGGGAGCTTCGGTTTCTTCAGTTTCAGCTTCTTCAGCGTCCGCTGTCGGGGTGGATGCGGAGGTCCCGGCATCTTCGCCGGAGGTCTGCTCGGAACAGGATGCAAGGGTCGGAACCAGCATCAGTGCAGCGAGAAGAATTGCAAGTATCTTCTTCATGATAATTTCCTCCTTAATATTATTCGTTATATATTTCTTCTGAATTCAGGGAAAAATCCGCTTATTCTCAGTTGCCGTTCAGAAGGTTGTTTGCAAAGGATTCGTAAACTCTGCCGAGCATCTTGTTTGCACCCTTTTCGATCTTCTTGTAGTTCGATGCGAAGTCGGTCTGCTGAGATCCGAGAGGAGTAAGGAACGCGGTCGCAAGCATGTAGTTGCCGAGAAGGGTATTGTAGGTAACTGCAAACGGAGAGGTGATGGAGTCGTGGATGAGGTCGATCATCTTCGCGTCGTCCTGACCGTCAACGTACTTGACCTTCAGTGCGTTTTCGTACCACTGCGGGATCACCTGCTTGTTGGTTTCGCGGCAGAGAACTTCGAGACAGGTGTGAACGAATTCATCGCTGGACGGCGGGAGAGTGGAGAGAATTACGCCGACTTCGGTGGTGTCGTGGAGAGAAATTACATAGTTTTCCTGTGTTTCGTCGAGCTTCGGATACGGGATGATACCTACACCGAATTCGATGTCACGGAGGTTTTCAAGGTCGCCGAGACGGTTGTAGCCCATGATAACGGTCTGGCCGTTCGCAAATACCTGACGGAGACCCGCGGAAGTGAAGTCCGCAATGCTGGTCAGAGTACCGTTGTTCCAGTACATCTTGTTGAGCTGTTCCAGAATCTTGACGGAGCGTTCGTTGTTGTAGCAGTAGGAAATGCCTTCGTCGGTACGTTCAACGTACTGTACGCCGGTACCGATCAGCGCCGGAATTGCGGAACCCCAGGTACCGATACAGGTGTAGCCGAACAGGTCACCTTCGGTCATCTGACCGTCACCGTTGGTGTCGCGGGCAACCGTTTCGCAGATGGATACCATGTTGTCGATCGTCCAGTTGCCGTTGAATACCATTTCGTTGATGTATTCGGTGGAACCGTAGTTGTCGTTCAGGATGGATTCGTTCGCAAACAGCGTGTGTGCGGATGCAAGACAGTCGGTGAAGTAGTCGCCGAGCAGCATGTACATACCGCCTTCAATGAACTGCAGGTCACGCATTGCGTCGCCGTACCAGTAGGGCTGCGTAATGTCGAGAACGGTGCTGTTGTAAATGTTGCGGAGATAGCCGTCGGATGCAAGGATCGCAAGCTGGTAAATGTCGTTTGCGATGATGTCATATTCGTCGGCGCCTGCGAGAGCGAGGTTCTTGAGGTTGGTCGCTACATCGGCAAAGCCGTAGTCCGATTCGGTGAACGCGAAGTTGATGCCGAGGAGTTCGGAAACAAACAGGTTGCGCGCGTATACCGCGTCGTTGACGATTTCACCGTTGGTTTCGCCGGTACCGCGGATGAACTTGTCGGCGTTCGTGGAGTCGTTCACGTAAATGGAGGTAAGGATACGGAAGTCACGTCCGCCGAAATCCACGTCCGCAAACGGGTCGGGAGCTTCGGTTTCTTCAGTTTCGGCTTCTTCAGCGCCCGCTGTCGGGGCTTCACCGCCGGTGGTGTCTTCGCCGGATGTCTGTTCCGAACAGGATGCAAAGGTCGGAACCAGCATCAGCAGGGCGAGAAGAAAAGCAAGATTTTTCTTCATGATAAAATTCTCCTTATTGATGAATTTTTCGATGCGTGTATTGGAACATATCTCTTGGTTCCGCATGATTTTCTGTCAAAAAAAAGGTCTGCTATCCGTTCCAGACCTCTTTATTTTATACCGATTTTCAACCGATATGCCATTTTTCGTGCGGAAACCAACGTATGGTTTTCTTGCCACGCCTCTTGGTTGGGATAAAGGGAGTATATCACATTTTATGCCCTGCGTCAATAGTTTGCCATCGAGTTTGTTAATTGTATTAAATAATTACAAGTTTATTTTAGCAAATATACACAATATACTATATAGCATTTAATAATGCAGTTCAAAAAACCGTACGGGAGCCGGAACTTCCGTACGGTTCTGTCATGCGGGACTTATTCGTAAAATTTCGGGTCAAGCGGTTCCTCGTCCGCCATCAGTTCGATGCCGCCGGAGCGTTCGCGGACCAGTGCCATGACCTCCGCCATCTTCCGAGCGTCGCAAAGCTGCACCGACGCATTTCCGATCACGCCGTCTTCGACCGCGCCGTGAAGACGGAACGCAGGTTCATACTTCGGATAGCGCGCGGAAACGTCCTTGATGCCCACCGCGTGATGGTGGCGGATCGGACGTTCGATCACGTCGCCGGACAGCAGACGGATTTTGATGTTCACCGGATTCACGGACAGACGGTTCGGAACGTCCATGCGTTCCTCAACGGAGTGCAGGTAGGTGTCGCGGTTGTGGCCGACTCCGATCAGCAGGATTTTCCCGCCCATGTCATACACGCGTCCGTAACAGCCGTTCGGGGAGGTAGAGGTATCGACCATCACTTCGCCGGCAATGTAGTCTTCCGCGGGACCGGGTTCGCCCGTTTTCGTCTTTCCGTCGAATACGGACATGGAGTGCGTCGGATGCAGGGAACGGTGCGCCATCGGATGAACGGCGGCGATCCCCGGAAGAGTGCCGATGCAGGTCTTGTCGGACGACATGTCGAGCGTGATGTCGGATTCTCCGCCGAGATTTGCCCAGGTGTGCGTCGGGATCAGGAGAAGACCGCCGTCTGCGGTGAAGTATTCAATGAGTGCTTCGAGAAACGCTTCGCCGCGTCCTTCGACTTCGCCGACCGCTCGCAGGGACGTATGAACAAGCACCACCTTGTTGCGGGGCGCGTTCATACGGGTAAGGTCGTTGATAATAGAGGCTTTGGTATGCATAATGTGTTCCTTTGCTGTATGTGATTTGTATTTTTATTCTGTTTCAACCGTCAGTTCAGATAATAAACTCCGTCGTACACCATGACCGCCGGTCCCTCCAGCGTCACATGCAGATCGTCCCCGACGATCACCGTCAGGCCGCCGCCGCGCAGATGTACGAGGATCGGTTCGTCCGCATCGCAGTATCCGCAGAGCACCGCCGCCGCGGCCGCTGCGCACGTTCCCGTTCCGCAGGCGTACGTCTCGCCGGAACCGCGTTCCCATACGCGCATCCGAAGTTCGTTTTTCCCGACCGCACGAACAAATTCCGTGTTCACCCTCTCGGGAAACCGCGGATCGTTCTCAAACTTCGGTCCGACCGCCGCGAGATCGATGTCGTCCGGATCGTCCGGCAGAAAATCGTTGTCGTCCGTGAACAGGACGCAATGCGGATTCCCCATCGAGAGGACCGTACTTCTGCAGGAATATCCGCCGATTTCGCAGGATCTTCCGATCACGGGAGAATCAACCCCCAATACGGGCACTCTCTCCGGATCCGTCACGGCATGTCCCATGTCCACCGCCGCACGGATACATACGCCTCCTTCCGCGGTCAGCGTGAGTGATTTCAGACCGGACAGAGTCTCGATGACCATCCGTTCCTTCCGCACGATTCCGCGGTCGTACAGGAATTTCGCGACACAGCGGATGGCGTTGCCGCACATCGCCGATTCGCTTCCGTCCGCGTTGAACATGCGCATCATTGCGTCGGCCTGCGGATCCCGTGCGGGACAGATGCCGACCATGCCGTCCGCTCCCACGGACGTATGGCGCGGGGCGAGAACCGGACAGAGTGCCGGGATATCGTCCGGTGTCAGCCCGGGGGACGGAGAACCCGTAAGAAAATCGAGATAGATATAGTCGTTTCCGGTTCCGTGCATTTTCGTAAAGGCGATCTTTGACATGGGACACCCCCGTTCCGATGTGGTTTTACATCTACATTATGCAATATTCCGGCGGGATTGTCAAGGGAAAAACCGCAAAAAAGCCGTACCCCCGTGAGGAAACGGGAGTACGGCGGAATTCCGTATATTACGGCTGTTCCAGCTTGTCGAAGGCTTCGACGTAGTTGTTGATGGTACGTTCGGAAATCTTGGTCAGGGACTTGAGCGTGCTCTGGAGGTTGACGTCGTTGTTCTTGAATTTGCCTGCGAATACGCCGTCACGGATGGTGCCGCAGAACAGGGTATCGCCGAGGTCATAGAAACGGTTGCCGTAGATGAGGTCGAGCATTGCCGTGGAGTTTGCGTCACGGGTGTACTTGCTCTTGAGGACAACGTCATAGTAAACGGGGATGATTTCGTTGAGGGATGCGCACGCCATCGCTTCGGTGACGGCACCGGCAAGGTCATGCTGGGTCAGCGTGGAGGGGTAGATGTGGATGAACGCACCTTCGGTACGGCTGCAGTACTGTTCCTGCGCTTCGTCCCACTTCGGGTAGGGGATAATGCCGTAGTCGATGTCCATGTCGCGGTAATAGTGGAGGAACGCCACGCGGACGATGTTATAGAGAGCGCCGCCGCCGATGAACAGCGTGTTGTTCGCGTAGTCCGGGAAGCTGTCGGACATGAACAGCAGATGGTCGCCATGCATCATGCTCAGGACACGTTCGTACATGGTCGCGAACTTTTCGTTCGAGGAGAGGGAGAAGACCGGAACGTCCTCTTCGTTCTTTTCAATGGTACGCATATTGGATGCTACCCAGAATACGGGGAGAACCTGCTTGGAGTGCGAGGTGATGCCGTAGCGGTCGTTTTCGTCCCAGGTGCCATTGCCGTCCACGTCGTTCACGGCAAGCTGCATGTTGGACTGCATTTTATCAAGTGTCCATGTGCCTTCGAGAACGGTTCCGTAATGGTCTTCCAGATTCAGGTCGGTAGACATCGCCTTGTTGTAGAGAAGGACGTTGACGCTGTCATAAGTGGACAGATTGTGGTCGCCGAAGGCAAAGTAGAGCTTGCCGCGGATGGACATATCCTCGTGAATGGACTGCGACCAGTATTCACGGGTCACGTCAATATACGGCAGAGTGGTCACAGGGATGGCGTAGCCTTCCTGCGCGAGCGTGTAGCCGGACCAGTCAACAAGAATATACTGGTCAAAGGCGTCGTCACCGGCCATAATCAGATTCTTGGTTTCCTGCACCAGCCCGCCGTGCGCGTCCGGGTTGCCGACGGTTTCCTCAAACTTGAAGTTGAGGTCCTGCATCAGCTTCTGGTCGCGGTTATAGATGGCGTCGTTCAGGTTGTCGCCGTTCTGTTCGAACGCAACGATGGTATCGTAATAGGACGTGCTGTCGAGGTTGTGGATACGGTAGGATGCGCCCGCAAAGTCGAGATCGTCCGGAAGCGCAGTCTTGACGGAGGTATCCTCCGGCTCGGTTTCAGCTTCTTCCGCTGCGGGAGTGTCCGCGCCCGCAGAAGTATTTCCGGCAGAGTCCGCCGCCGGATCACCGCACGCCGTCGCGCCGAGCATCAGAAGCGCGAGCAGAAGGGCGAGAAGTCTGTTCTTCATTCATGTTCCTTCTTTCCGTTAATATTTTCCAATCGGGCAAAGCCCGGAGGCACAATTATAAGCTATACCTGTTAAGTATAATACACAAAAAAGCAAATGTCAAGGAAACCGGAAGAAATTCTACCGTTTTCTCCCTGTATCCGCCGATTCTTCGCACTTCGTACTATCTCCGGAAGGCAATCATCGACACAAGTTTACATTTTACGATAATTGTTCAAAAAATAGCTTTGACTTTCTGAGTATTTTGCGGTATCATATAAGCTGATGTGGAATGCGCTCATGTGCATTCGCGTTACTCTGTATAAATAAAGGATGGTGCGGAATTTGAACAACAGCGCACTTGATAAACATACCCATTCCGGTCTCACCATGGGGCTGGACGTCGGCTCCACGACCGCGAAAATCGCCGTCGTGAAACAGGGAAAACTCCTCTTCGAACGCTACGTCCGCCACTTCGCGAAAATCCGCGAAACCCTGACCGGACTCGTCCGTGAAGCCGGTAAGATCATCGGCAAAGAATCCTTCACCGCCGCTCTCTCCGGTTCGGCAGGCCTCGGTCTTGCCAATGCGGCCGGTATCCCCTTTGTTCAGGAAGTCTGGGCGACCGGCGAAGTCATCCGTCAGATCGAACCCGACACCTCCGCCGTCATCGAACTCGGCGGCGAGGACGCGAAGATCATCTTCTTCGACGGCGGCTGCGACGAACGTATGAACGGTACCTGTGCCGGCGGTACGGGTGCGTTCATCGACCAGATGGCGTCCCTTCTCGATGTCACCCCCGACGAACTGGACGAACTCTCCCTTCAGCACAAGAAACTCTATCCCATCGCCTCCCGCTGCGGCGTATTCGCAAAAACCGACGTACAGCCCCTGCTCAACCAGGGCGCATCCAAAGCGGACGTGGCGGCGAGCATCTATCAGGCAGTCGTCAATCAGACCATCGCCGGACTCGCGCAGGGCAGAAAAATCGAGGGACGCGTCATGTTCCTCGGCGGTCCGCTCTATTTCTGCAAGGGACTCCGCGAACGCTTCGTTGAAACCCTGAAGCTCACCCCGGAAAACGCGATTTTCCCCGAGTATGCCCGCATCGCCGTTGCTCTCGGCGCAGCGCTCTACTCCGAATCGGCGTCCGACCGGACATGGACGGTCGACTCTCTCCTTGAATCCATCGAAAACGCAAAAATCGCTTCCACCTCCGCGCGTACCGAACCCCTGTTCCGGAATCAGGAGGAGTACCGCGCATTTGCGGAACGCCACGCGAAAGCGACCGTTGATCTGGTGGATATTCACGACTACAGCGGAAACGCTTACCTCGGCATCGACTGCGGCAGCACCACGACCAAACTCACCCTCATCGGTGAGGACTGCCGCATCCTCTATCAGTATTACAGCAGCAACCGCGGCAATCCCGTCGAGATCGTCCGCGCACAGCTCACCGAGATCTACAACCTCTGCGGCGACCGCGTGAACATCGTTTCCTCCGCCGTCACCGGTTACGGGGAAGAACTGATCCGTCACGCACTCGGCGTGGATCACGGCATCGTTGAAACCGTCGCGCACTACACCGCCGCAAAGTACTTCAAACCCGACGTCGACTTTATCCTCGACATCGGCGGGCAGGACATCAAGTGCTTCCGCATCCGGAACGGCGCGGTCGACAGCATCATGCTGAACGAAGCCTGTTCCTCCGGCTGCGGCTCGTTCATCGAAACATTCGCACGCAGCATGTCCCACACCGCGGAAGAATTCGCAAAGAAGGGTCTGTTCGCGGAAGCGCCCGTCAATCTCGGCAGCCGCTGCACGGTCTTCATGAACTCACAGGTCAAGCAGTCCCAGAAGGACGGCGCGACCGTGGAAGACATTTCTGCCGGTCTTTCCCAGAGCGTCGTCAAGAACGCGATCTACAAGGTCATCCGTGCGCACTCTCCCGACGAACTTGGACAGAACATCGTCGTACAGGGCGGCACGTTCCTCAACGACGCGGTGCTCCGTGCGTTTGAACGCGAGATCGGACGGGACGTCATCCGTCCTGCGATTGCGGGACTCATGGGGGCGTACGGCGCGTCCCTCTACGCGAAGGATCACGTTCCCGCGGAAACAAACCTGATCTCCCGCGAAAATCTCATCTCATTCACCCACACCTCCAAAACGACCACCTGCCGCGGATGCACGAACAACTGTCTGCTGACCGTCAACACGTTCTCGGGCGGAGAACGCTTCATCTCCGGCAACAAGTGCGAAAAGGGGCTCGGCATGGCAAATGCGAACGCGGATGTCCCGAACCTGCACGAATACAAGAGAAACCTCCTTCTCGGCATGTGTCCGGACAAGGTTCCGGAAACGGTCGGAAAGCGCGGCGTGATCGGATTCCCGATGGCGCTCGGTATGTTTGAGCTGCTCCCGCTGTGGCACGGTATTTTCGAACATCTCGGCTTCACGACGGTCATCTCCGGCAACTCCAGCCGCCGCACGTACGAACTCGGGCAGTTCTCGATCCCGTCCGACACGGCGTGCTATCCGGCGAAGATCATGCACGGTCACGTCGAACGGCTCGTCGCGATGGGCGTCGACACCATTTTCTATCCCCGTCTGACATGGAACATCGACGAACACGCCTCCGACAACCACTACAACTGCCCGGTTGTGGCATACTACAGCGAACTTCTGCGCGGCAACATGGACATCCTGCGCAACAAGCGGTTCCTTTACCCCTATCTCAGCGTGAACAGCAAAAAGGAACTCGCGCGCGGACTGTTCAGCGAACTGAAGCCGCATTACAGCGACCTCACAAAAGCCGAAGTGAAGAAGGCGGTCGACGCCGGCTTTGCGGAATACGACGCGTACATGGATTCGATTGCGAAGGAAGGTGAACGCGCGGTCGCGTGGGCGAGAGAACATAACAAGCCCATCATGATCCTTGCAGGACGTCCGTACCATGTAGACAGCGAGATCGGTCACGGCATCGACAAGCTGGCGGTATCGCTCGGATTCGCGGTGGTATCGGAAGACGCGGTCTACCGTCTCGCGGACACTCCGGATGTACATGTCCTGAACCAGTGGACATACCACTCCCGCCTGTACCGGAGCGCGGTTTTCGCGACGCAGAACAAGGATGTGCAGCTGGTACAGCTCGTCTCGTTCGGCTGCGGCGTTGACGCGATCACCACGGACGAAGTGAAGCGGATCCTTGAAAACGAAAGAAAGTACTACACCCAGATCAAGATCGACGAGATCACGAACCTCGGCGCGGTCAAGATCCGTCTGCGCAGCCTTGCGGCGGTGATCTGAGAATCGTCAAAGAAGGATACAGAATGAACACAAACTACGTACAATTCACGGAAGAGATGAAATCAACGCACACGCTGCTGATTCCGAATATGCTTCCGATCCATTTCCGGCTGGTACAGCGCGTGCTTGAGAACGCCGGTTACAAGACCGAGCTTCTCGAAACTCACGGGCCGCACATCGCCGAGACCGGGCTGAAATACGTCCACAACGACACCTGCTATCCCGCCATTCTGGTCATCGGACAGTTGATCGACGCACTCCAGTCGGGCAAATACGACCCGCACAAATGCGCGCTTCTGCAGTTCCAGACGGGCGGCGGCTGCCGTGCATCGAACTACGTCTCTCTGCTGCGGAAAGCACTCATCAACGCCGGCATGGACGACGTTCCCGTCATCCCACTCGGACTTTCCGGGATTGAGACTCATCCGGGGTTCCCAAACTCCGTTCCGCTGTTTTACCGCATGGCGCACGCTGTCCTCTACGGCGACCTGCTGATGGCAATTGTAAACCAGGTACGTCCGGTGGAAAAAAACAAAGGCGAGGCAATGGCACTCTGCAATAAATGGACGGACGTTCTCGTCAAAGACCTCGAACACGGCATCAATGCCCGACGAATGCGAAAGAACTACCGCGCTATCATCCGCGATTTCGCGAAGATCCCGCGGGAAGACCGTAAGCCGGTCCGCGTGGGTGTAGTTGGCGAGATCTATGTAAAATTCTCCCCGCTCGGCAACAACTACCTGGACGACTTTCTCGTATCCGAGGGGGCGGAAGTGGTGATGCCGGGACTTCTCGACTTCTTCAACTACTGTGTCTACAACGGCATCATGGACTTCGAACTGTACCATCTGGGCGGCGCGAAGCACCTGATGAACCGCATTGCCTACAAATTCCTCTGCGCAAAGCAGGCGGACATGATCGCCGCGATCAAGGAAGAAGGAACCTTCCGCCCGATGACGCCGTTCACGCACACCGTTGACCTCGCGAAGGACTTCGTGGGTCACGGTACCAAAATGGGCGAAGGATGGCTCCTCGTCGCCGAAATGATCGAACTCGCGGACTCCGGCGTCATGAACATCGTCTGCACCCAGCCCTTCGGCTGTCTCCCCAACCACATCTGCGGCAAGGGCATGATGAAACCCATCAAAGAAAAAATCCCCGGCGCCAACATCGTGGCCATCGACTACGACGCAGGTGCCTCCGCTGTCAACCAGGAAAACCGCCTCAAACTCATGCTCTCCGCTGCCCGCCGGAATCAGGATGGCTGATTACAAAATGTGGAGAGTGCGGATTTTACGTAAAGGGGAAACGCGCTTTCTTGAAAGAAAGCTGCGCAAAGAACTTTATACTGTGGTAGCCGGATTTTGAAACTTATATGATGGAGTTTTAGGGGATTTTTTGATGGGTCTGTGCGTAGCCATATAGTTGATCCCAGCTGACAAAATATAGCGATCCAATTTCTGAGGAAGGGTGGAGACGGAAGTCAGGGACCACCGAGACCCTGACTTCCCACGCCGGTTAGGATAACCTCGATTTCGTGCAAAGGAGAGCAATCCCTCTACGTTGAGCACCTGCCCGCTCGGCTTGGCTGCCGCCGTCCTCGCTTCTGTCAGTTCTGTCAGCTGACTTTAAGTTTCAACTAACGCAAAGCACGAACGGCGGCATGCCAAGACGAGTTGCTCCGCAACTCGGGCGGTGTTAGTCTTACCGTAGCTGAATTCTAAAAGGGCGCACTAAATCGAGGTTACGGAAGTGCCGAGCGCTGAACAAAACGGAGTTTTGAGAAGTCGCTCCACTATTCCTCATGATCTTTATGACTCCACGGCTACAGGTCTAACAAATTTCAGCCGTACTCCACCGAAAATTCCTTCTTTTTCCCCCACTAAATCATATCAGCCATACCAAATGGCTACTGAAGACACTTCGTGTCTTCCGATTAAAGTTTTTGCGGAGACACGAAGTGTCTCGTGCTTTTTTCAAAAAGCGACCGTCTCCCCTGAACTAACACCCCGCACTCACTCCATTTTGTCCCCCAAACCCTTCTTTTTTCAAACAGTAAATATTTGTTTACATTTAAAAATTCCCAACAGGCTTGCCATCGCGGTTCTTTTCATGTATAATAAAGAGTGGCGTATATAAAATTGAAGTATCCATGTTCCAACATATTATTTTTCTATCATAATACATCGGAGATATCATGAAAAAAACGTATAAAGTTAAGAATAAGAAGAAGCAGGTGCATGAGTTCAAAGCCGTGGCGAACGTCGCGGAGTATCTGGAGGCACTGCAGGAATATTCCGACCGGACCATATTCGCGTGGAAGGATCACGGCGAAGCCCACGAACTTACTTACGGCGAACTTCTTGAAAACGTCCGCTGCCTCGCACTCGCGCTGACCGCCACCTACGGTGAAAACGCGCACCGCGTCATCGGCATCATCGGCGAAACGTCCGCCTGCTGGATCATCTCCTACCTTGCGATCATCTCCTCCGGCAACGTTGCCCTTCCGCTCGACAAGGAACTTGCGCATGAAGAACTCTCGAAATTCCTCACCGTTGCGGATGCGGCAGGCATCATTTACTCCGCAACGTTCAATAAGGTCATGACGGAGATCGCCGACGGTCATCCGACCCTCACCAATCTCTTCCCGATGAATCCCGCCGAAGATACCCCTGCTGCTGTCGGCAACGCCGTTGTCGTTTCCTACGACCGCATGCTCCGCATCGGCGCGGAAAGTACCCGCGAATTCATCCCCGACACCGATACCGAGCGTATGGCTCAGATCCTCTTCACCTCCGGTACCACCGGCTCCTCGAAGTGCGTCATGCTCTGCCAGCGCAACATTTTCTCCGTTGTTACCTCCGCCTGCACGCAGGTTTACTTCTGCAAGGAAGACGTCCTCGTATCCGTTCTTCCCCTGCACCATACCTACGAACTCGCATGTACCCTCGCTGCCACCAACTTCGGCGCGAAGATCTGCATCAACGACTCTATCCGTCACGCACTGAAGAACTTCAAAGAATATCAGCCCACCGGTCTTGTCCTCGTTCCCCTGTTCGTCACCACGATGTACAAGAAGATCCAGTCCGAAGCACAGCGTTCCGGCAAGGGCAAGATCCTCGCCGTCGGTACCAAGGTCGCGCATAAGCTCTCCCTCGCGGGCATCGACCTCAGCGAAAAGCTGTTCAAGGACGTACGAGAAGCGTTCGGCGGCAGACTCCACAAGATCATCTGCGGCGGTGCAGCGCTCAACCCCGACCTGATCGAAGCGTTCGAAGCGTTCGGCATCTCCATCTACGAAGGCTACGGCATCACCGAATGTTCTCCCCTCGTTGCGGTCACTCCCTACTGGAAGCGCAAGCCCGGTACCGTCGGTCCCGCTGTCCCCTGCTGTGAGATCCGCATCGAAGGCACCGAAACCAACGATCTCGGCTTCCTCTCCGGCGAAGTTCAGGTCAAGGGTGACAACGTCATGCTCGGCTACATGAACAACGACGAAGCCAACGAAGATGCGTTCACTGACGACGGCTGGTTCCGCACCGGCGACGTCGGCTTCCTCGACAAGGACGGCTACCTCACCATCACCGGCCGTATGAAGTCCGTCATCGTCCTCGACAACGGCAAGAACGTCTTCCCGGAAGAAATCGAAGAATACCTCGAAAACATCGACACGATCGCGGAATCCGTCATCGTCGGCCGTACAGAAGAGGACACCGGCGAAACCAAGCTGGTCGCAGTCATCTTCCCGGCCTACGAAAAGTATCCGGATCTGTCCGAAAACGACCTCCGCGGCGAGATCCAGAAGTCCATCGCGGCGCTGAACAAGAAGCTGCCGAGTTTCAAGCAGATCCACAAGCTCGAGTTCCGCAAGACCGAATTCGAAAAGACGTCGAGCAGAAAGATCAAGAGACACCTCGTTAAATAAGCAAAGTAAGTAAATTGGGATCTGGGACAATTTACGGGGAGGAACTTTTTGAAAAAAGTTCCTCCCCGGGCCCCACCTCAAAAACTTTTCAATTATATAAAAGATGGGAGATACCGTTGGGGTATCTCCCTTTTTTGGCGGCATTAGTCATCGAGCTTCAGCAGGGGTTCGGAGCGGCTGGTCGTGCTCCAGAAAAAATAGTTCGGCAGGTTCTGAAAGTAGTATGCGCTCTGGAGCATCAGGACAAAGTACGGGATCCAGTTGCCTGCGTACGTGTCGATGACGGATTCGTCCAGTTCGAGTTCGCGGACGACGACAAAATTGTGCTTCTGAAGCATCGCAAGAACTTCATCGGCACGTTCCTCGGAAAGACCGAGCTTTGCGATGAATCTTCCTTTCGTGAAGCGGGTGTTCTTATGGCTGAAGAGGTAAATCGCCGCACGGAAGAAATCCGGATCGCCGAGCGCAGCGAAGAACGAGCAGTAGTCCGTATTCTCAAGCATCTTCTTCGCACGTCCGTCCGCTTCGGGCATGTAGACAAAGAACGGCGTGTCTTCGGAACGGTCCATAAACGCAAACAGCTTGTCCGCAATAATTTTGGAACACTTGTTTTTGTGGTTCATGCACTCTTCAACGCTTGCCGCCGTCTGTTCCAGTTCCTTTTTTTCCGGCCAGCCGATCCCGCAGGAAGAAGCAAAGCTGATCCAGCAGGTTTCCATCGCGCGGCGGAGAACTTCGTCCTCCCCGTTTTCCATCGCGTACCCCTCAATAATGTGCTTCGACATGAGGTTGTACACGTCATAATTCTCATATTCCCGTCCGAACAGCGCGTCGGTCGCAATACCGAAGCAGTCCGCGATTTTCGGGATCAGCTCGGTATCCGGCACGCTGCCGCACTCCCATTTCGACACCGCCTGCGCGGTCACGCCGATCTTTGCGCCAAGTTCCTCCTGCGTCATGCCCGCTCCCTTGCGCAGTTCCTTGATCCGTTCGCCCATCGTTGTGATATCCATATTGTATCTCCTTCGTGTTGTAAGAATGTTGTAAAGAACGCCGGCTGTTCCTGTAACTGTATTGTACCACAATCCGCAGTTGAGTGCAACGGAGGCGTTATTGGCATAACACAACGACCCGTGGAGACACCGCGAAAAATCCAACAAAACAAAAAGGACATCGTACGATGTCCTTTTCCGTTTGTTCAGTCTGAATTATTCAGCGTCAGCTACTTCTTCTTCAACTGCTTCTTCGATAACTTCTTCTTCGTCTTCGCAGCAGCAGATGGGTTCGTAGCAGGTGTCTTCGTCAGCGAAGCATTCGTCTTCGCAAGCGTCGCAGCAGCCGTCACATTCGAACGTAACCTTGAAATACTTCTTGAATACAGTGTATACGACAACAACAAGAGCAGCGATGCTGACGAGCGCGCCGATAACGACGAAAATACCCTTCAGAGAGATGGAGGAATTTTCATTTTTCATAGCCGGATATCCTTTCATATGGGTAATTTGTATGGTATACGCATTTAGTATACCACATTTCGGGCAAAATTCAATACCTAAATCATGAATTCTTTATTAAAAATGAAGAATTCCTTCACTTTTTCCCCACAGATTCCCTCATTTTCCGGACTTCACAAACCGTTCGAGCAGGACAACGAGCGGCGGAATCACGATCAGCTGCACAAGAATTCCCGCCCACGTTCCGGTAAACAGTTCGATGAAAATCACGACGAGGGAAAATTCGCTTCCGGACATTCCGAGCACTGCGGATTTCACCAGTGCGTTGACGATACGTCCGCCGAGCATGGCAACGATAAGTGCCGCATACAGCGAACCGACCTTATGCCCGCTGATCTTGTCGAAGACATGGTAGAGAATTCCCGCAACCGCGCCGTACGCGGCAAGTTCGAACGCCATCGGGATCGCCGCCATGATCGGCGGCATGGAGAACAGGACAAACCGGAGTAAAGGAGACACGAATCCGACGACACCGCCCCAGAGCGGTCCGCACACCAGTCCGCAGAGGAACGCGGGGATGTGCATGGGCGAGAGGAGTGCGCCGACCTGCGGAATCTGTCCCGTCAGGAAGGGAAGGACGAGTGCGAGCGCGAGAAACATCGCGGAGAAGGTAAGTTTGCGGAGCGGAGAGCCGATTTTTGTTTTGTCTTTCATTGTAAATACCTCAGAACACCTGAATTTTTGTCGTGCTGTCGTGCGGACGCCGGAAAAACAAAAAGGCGCCGCGAAAAAATGGGGTACACCCATGCTTTGCGGACACCTTCAAGTGTCTCAGATACGGCTACAGCCGTAGGAATATTGTACCAGAAAAATCACTCGCTGTCAAGAGCATTATCGTACCCGTCGAGGAAACTGTGCATTTCGTCGTGCAGTTTATACGACACAAGCGTGTCGATGTTGGCACGATGGATGCTGTTGAAAATGTTTTTTTCAATGTCGGGATTGGTCTTTTTCAGTTCGCGGATGAGGAATTTTGTCTCGCGCCGCTTGGATGCGTTCTCGTCCACCTGCGCACGCTCCGTCATGATGCAGGCACACTGAAGGAACGACAGACCGTTGTAGTTTGCCCACGCGACGATCGCGTCCTCGTGCACTTTGTACAGCGGGCGGATCAGTTCCATGCCGTCGTAATTGGTGCTGTGCAGTTTCGGGAGCATCCCCTGGATCTGTGCGCCCCAGAGCATCCCCATCAGCGTCGTTTCGATCACATCCGAAAAATGATGTCCGAGCGCAATCTTGTTGCAGCCGAGCGACTTTGCATAACTATACAGATGCCCGCGCCGCATCCGCGCACAGAGGTAACACGGATTCTTCTCCGTTTTCGATGTCACAGAAAAAATATTCGTTTCAAACAGATGGATCGGAAGTTCCAGTTTTTCACAGTTCGCAATCAGCTTTGCACGGTTTTCCGACGTATAGCCAGGATCCATCGCAATGAATTCCAGTTCAAACGGGAAATCCGACCATCGATGCAGCATCTTCATCAGGACGCCGAGCAGGGCGGAGTCCTTCCCACCTGACATACATACCGCAATTCGGTCGCCTTCTTTGATGAGCTGGTATTCCTTCACCGCCGAAACGAACGGCGTCCAGATCTCTTTGCGGAATTTTTTCTGCGTACTCATCGCCGGATCGCGGCGGGATTCCATAAATTCGTTGTTTTCCATTGAACGATATTATCCTTTATTCCGTGATCGGTTCTCTGCCGCTTCCATCAAGTCCGATCCCGCAGAGGTCGCGTATAACCTCTCCCGCGATGATCAGACCGCATACCGACGGAACAAACGCCGACGATGCCGGCGTTGCACGCCGGGACTTCGGCGCGTTTTCATCCATATTTTCATCCGCCTCATCCGTCGGCTGGAACAGGGGCTTGAGCGCCGGTTCCGTGGAGTAGACCACCTTCAGCTTCGGGACACCGCGCTTCCGCAGTTCGCGGCGCATGATCGCTGCCAGCGGACAGACCGAGGTTTTATAGATGTCCGTCACCACGAATTTTGTCGGGTCGATCTTATTTCCCGCTCCCATCGCGGCAATGACGGGGGTGCCAAC
This sequence comes from Clostridia bacterium, assembly GCA_017398585.1. Lineage (GTDB taxonomy): Bacteria > Bacillota > Clostridia > Oscillospirales > CAG-272 > UMGS1696. The sequence continues at coordinate 16,329 of JAFQFS010000155.1, read as the reverse complement.
CGCCGTACAGTTCTCCGCAATCGCGATTTTTCCCGCAACCGTGTCGATGGCGTCGATTACGTAGTCGTATTTTTCGAAATCGAACTCCGTTTCCGGCAGATAGAACTGATTCCGTTTATGCACAACACAGTCCGGATTGATCTCGTGAATCCGTTCTTCCGCAGCGTCAACCTTCGCCATCCCAACAGTCTTCACCGTCGCGAACGCCTGCCGGTTGATATTCGTCACCGAAACCGTGTCCATGTCGATGACCGTGATCTCGCCGAGTCCGGAGCGCACCAGCGCCTCGATCGCGTGACCGCCGACACCGCCCGCACCGAATACCGCAACGTGCGAATTCTTCAGTTTCTCCACCGCCGCACAGCCGAGAAGCATTTCCGTCCGTTCAAATTTATTCATCGATATTCTCCTGTAATTCTCCTCATCAGTGACGCGAGGTCAGCTCGATCAGCAGGTCACGGTCGTCGTCGGCTGCCGCCTTATTCCGCCGCAGTTCGCCGCATTTCCGACACTTGTGCGTCACAATAAATCCGCGCTTCGCGTCCGGTTCCGCAAATACCGCATCCATGACGCCGCCGCATTCCGACGCACGGTCCCCCGGATTCACGTCGAGGTGCAGGGAACACAGGCACTTCGGGCAGTGATTGCGGGACGTATACTTCAGCGGAGGAACTTCATGACCGCAGTCCGCGCAGATAAATCCGCTGTCATTTTTTGTAAATCGTCTGGTGTCCATTCTATTCATTCTCCCACTTTTATCTCTGTTTATTATTTCCATTTAAACAGTTTAATCGGTTTGATTTTCTGCAGTTTTTCGGACAGTATATTTTTACTGCATATCTGTATTTTTATAATTTATGTATTTTTTACAGAAAGTGAATAACCGCCGTTTCCGCATGCAACAATAGCACTGTGAACCGCGTCATCCGCGAATTCTACACAATCCGTCCGCCGCATTCTGCGGCGGAAATTCTCCATCATCAGGAAGGAATGGTATTTTTCATGAAACGACTTTATCTCACAAAATTCGCTGCTCTCGCAGCCGCTGTCCTCATTGTGACCGCGTCCGCCGCCGTTCCGATCACAGCCGCAGAAGCTCTTACCCTTACTCTCTGCACCGCCGAAGCGGAGGGAATTCCCACTGCCGTTGACACACTCACCGCGTCCGGAAACGTCGGCGGAGCAGGCGGAACCGGTGCCGGATCCGGAGGTGCCGGAATCGCGGGCAGCACCCCGAACGAAGGTATGACCGCAGGCGGTGAAAACGGCATGCCCGGCGAAGGGTTCGGCACCGCGGACGACGCGGTCGGCGGGAACAATCCCGCCGGAGATCTTTCCGGAAATCCTTCTTCCGGCACAGGCGACGGCAGCGCATCCGGCGACAATACAACCGGCAGCAACAATTCCATCGGCGAGAACATGACCGGCAACGAAAACGCAGGCAACGGCAATCTCGAAGACGGTCAGGCAGGAGGCGACGAAAACGGTATCGTCGGCGAAGGCACCGACGACAACCTCGTCGAGGACATCACCGGAAACGACACGACCGGCAATAATGCGGGCAATACAACAGGCGATAATGCGGACAGCACCGCAAACGAAACGGCAGCACAGGACAACGGCACCAACTGGGCGTCCATCATCGTTGCAATTATCATCGCAGTCGCGCTGATCGTTGTCATCATCGCACTCATCCCGCGCAGAAGAACGGACTGAGGAAAGAAACGGTCGGGGGAATCCCGCCCGTTTCTTTATTCATTTATTTGTATATTTTTACAGCGCTGCGTACCACATCGCACCGGGAAGCACTTCCGCTTCCACAGTACGGCTCTCATCCGTCGGATAAACTTCGCCGTCCAGGCAGTAGAGTTTCGGCCCTTCAACAGTAATCTTCCGGCATTTGCGGTAAGTTAATATTTTGGAAAATCCCGGATCGATCACGCCGCTTTCATCAATGTACGATCCGGCATGATACGCTCCGACAATGGTGATAAACCGCAGACGCGACAGGTTGTTCACAACCAGAACATCCATGAGACCGTCGGTCAGGGATGCCAGCGGAGCGGCACAGAACCCACCGCCGCAGTAGCGTGAATTCGCGGTTGCGGTCAGCAGGATCTCCTGTTCAAACACCTCCGTCGAGGTTGATTTTTCCTCATTCCCAAGCGGAACAACACCCTCGAGCGTCACCTTTCCGCGGAAGGTTTTCTTCAGGAGAAGTGTCTTCGCGACCCCGGCAACATACGCCGCACTGCCGTGCAGGAACGGCTTCTTCTTGAGCGTATATGTCTCACTGACCACGTTGCAGTCGAAACCGATGTTCATCATATTGGCAAAATAACGGACATTTTCGCCGCATTTCACGCGGATCACGTCGATTTTATTGAGTTCCGCCTTCTGAAATACCCCGGAATCGTTCGCATATGCGGAAAAATCGTTTCCGCTTCCCAGCGGAACGATGGAAAACGATGCCGTACGTCCGGCGTTCGCCTTCATGATCCCGTTGACGGTTTCGTAGACCGTTCCGTCTCCGCCATACGCGATAATATGCGCGAACGGATCCTTCGCACATACCTCGGCGGCGATCTCCTCGATGTGACCGGGATGTTCACTTTTTATAATTTCACCTCCGGTCTCCGCAGCGGATTTTTCAACCGCGGAGTAAATGTTTCCGCCGCCCGCACCACGTCCGGACTTCGGATTGATGATATGCACCTGATGTCGTTCACTGATGTTCGGTAAAGTGACCTTTACCTTGGAGTCCTTTTCCGTTTTTGGCACCGCAGCTTTCATCTCGATTACCGCCTTATGTTGATTTTTTATAATCAGTTCTGTCTCTGCACCGATTTGTATTCGTTATAGAATTTATAGTACGGACAGCCGCTTTTTCCGGTGCGCAGACTGTACATCTCGTCTTCGTCAAAGTCGATCGTACAGCCGAGCGTGCCGTCCTCATCGATCACATCATAGTATACGCAGGTTTCGCATGGCGTATTTTTCTTCGCCGCTTTTTTCTGCGTCTTTCCTTTTATTTCCTTGTTATCGTACATAATTTATGCTTTCCCACATTAATTCTGTGACGCCAGTTTTTCCGCCGCACACAGCAGGACATCACGGTCGTTTTCCAGTTCCTCCCGCATGACGCGGTCGAGAAGCGTGTTCAGAACAAGACCGATCTTCGGTCCCGCAAAACCGAGCGACATCAGATCGCTTCCGGTCACACGCAGATCCGAAAGCCGTACGCACGCGCCGCTTTCACGGAGATCCTCCGCCGTACGGATGACCTCCGCAGCCGTCTCCGCATCCAGCAGACCGACTGAATATTTATACACCGCGACTTTCCTCGGGAACCCGTCCCCGCCCGCCTTCATGAGCAGCTTGACCTCGTAAACGGGCGAATTCCCCGCGAGGATTTCCGCCGCATTTCCGAACTTCTGCACCGATTCCACACCGTTCAGCTCGTCCCGCGACGGCTTCAGCGACTGCATCAGCCGGCGGCACAGCTTCGCATCCGTGTCCGCGAACAGCAGCGCGTAATGCAGGGCATCGGCGTCCTTTTTTTCCGGAGACATTTCGTGTTCCGACAAAAAATGTCTCATCCGTTCAATCCGTTCCGCCGTTTTTTCCGCAGAAGTTTCGTCCAGACCGGGCAGGATCCGCGCAATAATGTCCGGATACTTCCGCAGGATCCGCGGGGCAGCGGGACCGCCGAGCAGCTTCGTCAGCTCGACATAAATACGCTCACGCGAAATTTTATCGAGCAGGGGCGCGAGTTTGCGTACGCCCGCGTCACATTCGTCGTCCGGCGTAAAATCAAGAACGGACGAAAACCGCAGGGCACGCAGGATGCGCAGACCGTCCTCCGAAAAACGCTTTTCCGCGCTTCCGACGCAGGAAATGATGCGCTCCGCCATATTCCGCATCCCGTCGTGATAGTCGATCACGCCGGAATCAGGGCTGTACGCCATCGCGTTGACCGTGAAGTCACGGCGGCAGAGGTCTTCGGCAAGGTCGTCCGTAAAGGTGACGTTTTCCGGATGGCGCCCGTCGAGGTAAACGCCGTCGACGCGGTAGGTTGTGATTTCAATGTTCATTCCGTCCCGCACAAGGGTAACGGTGCCGTGCTGGAGACCGGTCTCGACTACGCGGCAGTCCGCGAACACATCAAGCGTCTGCTCCGGCTTGGCAGATGTTGTTACGTCGTAGTCGCCGGGCGTGCGTCCCATGAGGAAGTCGCGCACGCAGCCGCCGACCACGTAGGCATGATACCCCGCCGCATGGAGCCGTTCAAGCGCGAACAACACCGGCGCGGGAATGTAAAAATTGTTCATATCGCAATGTCTCTCATTTGATGGATTTTCCCGTCTCACACTCGCCCCGCAGCGGGCATTCCCCGCAGCGCGGACTTCTCGCCATACAGTATTCCCTCCCGAACAGCACCATCCGGTGACAGTACGCGGACTGTTCTTCCGGCGGAACGATCCCCGAGAGAATCCGTTCCACCTTCACAGGATCCTTCAGCGACGGGTCGTAGAACCCCAGCTTCCCATTAATGCGGATGCAGTGCGTGTCCGCCACAATCCCCGGAATGCCGTAGACATCCCCAAGGATCAGGTTCGCGATCTTGCGGCCGATACCCGGAAGTGCCAGCAGCTCTTCCATCGTCCGCGGGACTTCGCCGCCGTGCCGTTCAACGAGCAGCTTCGCCGCCGCAACGATCGACTCCGCCTTCGTGTGGTACAGTCCGCACGGACGGACGAGTTCCTCCACATCCGCAAGCTCCGCCGCCGCCATGTCGTATACGGTCGGGTACTTTTCAAACAGCGGACCGGATACAATATTCACCCTCTCATCCGTGCACTGCGCGGACAGCCGCGCCATGACGAGCAGACGCCACGGGTCTTCGTCGTATTCAAGCGAACACAGCGCATCGGGATAGAGCGGATTCAGAAGTTCGATGATTTTATGTATGTTCGGCATAATTTTTCCCTGTTTTTATTGCTCGTGAGCGGCATCAGCCGCCCCATTCGTCGGAATAATCATAGTCGTAGCTGTAGTCGTAATCTCCGTACCATATCTCCTCCTCCGCTTCCGCTGCCGCGATCGCCGCGATTTCGTCACGGAAGTAGTAGTCGAAGACGTCGCGCACGGAATAGCCGGCTTCGGTACCGCCGGAACCCTGCTCGATGATACAGGAAATCACGATCTCCGGATCGTCAAACGGTGCAAACGCCGTCATGACGCCGTTGTCACTCTTGGTGTCGGAAACCTGCGCCGTCCCGGTCTTACCTCCGACCGGGATCGCATAGCCGGAGAAGACGCTCGCCGCCGAACCGTTGTCCATAACGCCGCGCATGCCTTCGCGCACGGTGTCGAGAATGTCGTCCGCGATCTCGATCTCACTCGCGATCGTCGGCTGATTCTGGTGGAGGATGCGTTCCCCGCCGTAGCTTCTGACCTGATACAGCAGGTGTGCGTTGTAGCGCGTACCGCCGTTGAGGATCGTCGACAGATACGTGCTGAGCTGAAGGGGAGTGAACAGGTTGTCGGACTGCCCGATCGCCGCCTGCAGCGTGTCACCGGGGCTCCACTGGTTCAGACCGTTGTCGGCACGGTAGTCGGGACCGGCGAGGATCCCCGTCTTTTCGGGAAGCTCGATGCCGGTCGGCTCACCGAGACCGAAGTGCTTGCAGTATTCGTTCATCTTCTCGATCGTCAGACGGCGCCCGACATCGTAGAAAAAGTAGTTGCAGGATTCCTGGATCGCCTCGACCACATTGATCGGACCGTGCGAATCACCGGTCATCAGGTACAGCCAGCAGCGCGGCGTGTAACCCGAGTCGGCGTAGTACATGTACATACCCTGCGCATTGATGTAGGTATTCTTTTCGATGATTTTTTCTTCCAGCGCCGCAACGGACACGCCGACCTTGAACGTCGAACCGGGAGCATAGGTCCCGTACAGTGCACGGTTGAACAGCGGCCCCGGTTCCGCGGTACTGATGACCGCATAGTCCTCGTTCCACGTCGCGAGGTTGAAGGTGGGGTAGGAGCAGATGGCGAGGATCTCGCCCGTGTCAACGTCGAGAACGGTCATCGCGCCTGCGGACGCATCTTCCCCATGCAGCGGACCGGACCACTTCGCCTCCTCGCGGATCTTGAAAATGTTCTCCGCCAGCGCCTTCTCCGCAACCATCTGCATCTCGATATCAAGCGTCAGATAGACATCGTGTCCGGGCAAGGGTTCCTTTGTGACTTCCGCGGACAGAACATTGCCGTAGGAGTCCTCAGTGATCTTCAGTTCACCGTCGGTGCCGCGGAGGTATTCCTCAAACGACTGCTCGACACCTTCCAGACCGACCACGGCATCCATCGGATAGCCGAGTTCGGTGTAGTATTCCAGTTTTTTCCCCGGGATCTTCCCCACACGTCCGAGGATGTGGGATGCATAACCGGGATAATTGTAGACGCGTTCGGCGGAAACCTGGATGAGGATCCCGCGCGGGCAGGTTTCCTCCGCGATGGTCAGCAGTTCCAGATCCGCCCCTTCGATCAGGACGTACGGCGACACGCTCGAAAAGCCGGACAGATCCATGTCCAGCCGCAGCTCCAGAAGGAACGCGCAGGATTCGTACGTATAGCGATAGGACAGCTCGTCGTTGTCGTCCCATTCGGCGATGCCGTAATGGAGCAGGAGCGCTTCCGCCTGTTCCTCCAGAGACGCGCCGTCCTTCACGTTCAGTTCCCCGATCAGTCTGGTGTACTTCCGTCCGCGGGACGAATCGAGGAAGCTGTCGGACATGGAATAGGACAGACCGACGCCCGGTTCCGCCGTGACGACAAGGGACTCCTTCGGCTCAACGATACAGTCGGCCATACCGAGAATGCGTGCCGCGTCGACGAGGGAGATCATGATATCGTTGCTTGCTTTATCGTCCGCGGGCAGGGAAGCGTAGTCGAGGGCGATGTTGTGGGAATAGTTGTTGTAGACGAGCGGATTGCCGTTCCGGTCGAAAATCTCGCCGCGCTGCGCCTGGATTTTAACAGTGCGGCTGTAGGTGCGGGACGGCGTGGACATGGAATAATAGTCCTGACCGGAGACCTGCAGGTACAGCAGCCGTCCGACGTAGATCAGAGCGATCACTATGTAAAGGACGGCAATCGCCCAGATGCGGATGATGTTATCTCTTTTTCTCATAGTTCTTCGTTTTCTTCGGTTGGAAGTCTGTCCCGGGAACCCTGTCCGTGAGAACACCGGATCGTTTCGGGCAGGGTACGGGGCATGAATTCGGTTCAGTTTTTGTATTTCAGTTTCGCGTAACGGTGTTCGCGCGCGCGTGACACGGCGGAGCAAAGCCGCAGGATCATCCAGAAGAGGAGCGCGGCGGCGATGAGGAGAAGGACGTAAAGCTCGGTGTCAAACGCGAGTTCGCAGCGGAAGACTTCCTGTTCGGGCAGATCGCGCCGGAAGTAAACGTCCTTCATCTGGAACTTTTTTCGTACAATCAAAGGGTTGCAGTCGTTTCTGAAACGGTCAAACGCAGCGGACGTCTGTTTTACGAGAGTTTTTCCCACGGTTTGACAATTCCTTTCGGTAAAATTGCGGTTTTCACCACGGTAGTATTATACCAAAAAACGCGCGTTTTATCAATCCTCCGCAACCGGCACAATCTGGTCGGTGTCAAGGGTGAATTCGAATTTTTTCCATTTCAGTCCGCAGGAAATCAGCGATGCGTGATGATATTTCACGCGGCTGCCGTACTTTCCGTCGCCGAGAAGAGGAGACTTCCGGCTGCCGAACTGAATACGGATCTGATGGGAACGCCCGGTCTGCGGATAAATGAGCAGTTTCGTGACCGTGATGCCGTTAAGATCGAAGGTTCCGGCGGTCTCATAGGTAAGGACGGCCTCCTTCGCGCCCTTGCGCGGATGCTTTGCATCCACAACGTAGGCTTTGTCATGATTCCGGTCAAAGAACAACATGTCGCGCAGTTCCCCGGCCGGCGGAAGATCAGGAGCGGCCGTCACAAATGCGGTATAGGCTTTATGGAATTCACCGTCGGCGATGACTTTTGAAAGGTCAGCGGCAGCCTTTTTCGTCCGCGCATAGACCATGAGACCGGCGGTCGTCCGGTCGAGCCGGTGGACGGTGTAAAGCTCGTCGGGATGAGATTCTCCGCGTTCACGCAGAACCTCGGAAATCGCCTCCGGACACTCGCCTTCGGAGAGCATCCCGCGGGGTTTGTTCACCACGACAAAGTCACGGGTGAGATGGATGATATCAATCACGTGAAAAATACTCCGGTAAGAATGTTTTACATTTTATTATATACCGTCTCACGTGAAAAAGCAAGGAAATTTTATATTAACGAAAAAAGGAAGGAAGCCTTCAAAAAGGCTTCCTTCCCGTCTGATATCTTGCTGTATTGCAGGTTTATTCGCCCTTCGCTGCGGAGATCGCCGCATCGATGGCTTTCAGCTTGCTGTTGACAACGGACGCGTACTTGCGCAGGTTCCCCTTGAACAGGGTCGTGAAGATGCCGTCCTTGATGTTGTCGTTGAACATCGTCATGCCGAGGTCGTAACAGATGGAATCCATAATGATGTCGAGCATCTGCGAGGATACGCTGTCGCGGCTGACCTTCTGCTTCAGCGTAACTTCGTAGTACGCCGGCATAACATCGCGCATGGACAGGAAGTGGAGTGTCTCGAGAACCGCGCCGCTGAGATCGGGGTTGGCAATGTTTGCGGGAACGGTCATCGTACGGGTGCCGGCTTCCACCATAACGCCGTATTCCTTCTGATCTTCGGAATACTTCGGGAAGGGAACGATGCCGAAGTCGGATACCATGTCACGCAGGGAGATGGTGCTGTAGAAGGTATGGTCGGCAAAGAGTGCGCGGTCTTCCTGGAAGTGGGATTCGGTACGCCAGTAATTGTTGGAGTCCGTGGTCTTGGTGTACCAGAAACCGGTCTGCCAGCACATATCGCAGACGAACGTGAAGATTTCTTCGATCATCGGATTGGTGAGCAGGGCAACTTCGACCGTACCGTCCTCGTACGTTTCAATGGTACGCTGACGGGCTGCGGCGAGGAAGTTCACCGGAAGCGCGTTTGTCGCGCCGACAAGACCGTAGACATCCGTTTCGCCCCAGGTGCCGTCGCCGTCCACGTCGCGCATGGCGGTTTCGCCCATCGTCTTCAGCTTGTCGATCGTCCATGTTCCTTCGAGAACCAGATCATACGGGCTTTCCAGCTGGAGGTCGGTGATCAGCTTCTGGTTGAAGCAGAGAACATGCGTCATGTCATACAGACCGAGGTTCGCGGAACCGTAGGAAAGGTAGGTTTTGTCGGAGAAATTGATGGTGTCGTTGACATCCTTAAACCAGTACGGCTTGTTCAGATCCACATACTCAAGGCTTGCGATGTCCGTGAAATATCCCTGATTGGTGAGGGCGAATGCGCGGCGTTCGAGGAGCATGGCGAGGTCATACGCCTGGTCACCCGCCTGCTGGGAGTTGGTGAACGCGTTCAGCGCGGCATCGGAGTTGCCGGGGACATAGTCGTCGTTGAAGACGATGTTGTACTTTTCCGCAACCTGCTGGGTGCGGTTGTACATCGCTTCGTTGAGAACGTCGCCGGTCTGTTCGTTGATCGCGGTAATCGCGTGCTGGGTTGTGGTGGAACTGGTGAGGATTGTAAAGCTGTACTGTTCGAAATCCATAGGCTCAATGTCGTCGGACAGTTCCGGTTCGGTTTCGGCCGGTACCGTTTCTTCCGCCGCGGGAGCGGACGCATCCGCCGGAGTCTCATCCGATGTCGTTTCGCCGCAGGAAACAAGGGGCAGGACAAGGAGCAGAAGAGCAAGGAAAAGCGAGAGCGTTTTCTTCATAATGCAGAATTCCTTCCGTTTGATTTTGGTTGTTCAGTCTGATTATACGGAATTTTCCGGAACTTGTCAATAGCCCGCGAAAAATCCTGTCTCCGCCTTCCGGAACATCCGTTTTTTGGTTTTGTCTATAACGAGCAATCGCCCCTGCCTTTTGCGATACCGAAAATACATTTTTTTTGACTTTTTCCTCACAAAACGTCCCCGCGAAAAAATTCCATTCCAAAAATTTTTCAAATACTCTTGATTATTTATTTTCGGCATATTATAATGAGAACAAACAAGGCGAAGCGGTCTGTATCGCCAGTTTCAATAAAACGAAAGGGGCATTTTTATGTTCAACATCGGAGTAACCACAAGAGCGTTCAATGGGTTGACGATTTCCGACACTGCCCGTGAAATGGCGGCAGGAGGCTTCCGCTGCACGGAACTGTGCTTCGTCCATTCCGACCTTGACGGCTGGAAATACAACGGCATCGGCCCTCTCGACGGCATCACCCCCGCGCGCATCAAATCGGTCGCGGACGAATTCCGCGGACGCGGGATCGAGGTAACATCTCTCGGCATGTTCACCGACCTGCGCAATCCGGACGAAGGGGCACGTGCCGCTGCGATTGATTATGCAAAACGATACATTGAATTTGCCGCAGAAGCGGGAATCCCGTACATTGCAAGCGAATGCGGATTCACACCCGGCAGCCGCGGAATCAACGCGGACACGTATGAATCGGATTATCTGAATCTGAAGGAAACACTGCGGACGATCTGTCTGGAAGCGGAGAAAGCGCACGTACATCTTGCGCTTGAGGCGTGTGTGCTTGATATCATTCCTTCGCCGAGACGTCTGAAGAATCTGATCGAGGAGCTGGAACACGAGTCGCACGTACGGCTCGGAGCGATGCTTGACCCGGCGAACTTCCTTGCGAACTCGGATGAAGAGGGAATGTTCCATTATCTGCGGTATGATATTTCGTATCTGCACGGCAAGGACCGGAAGATAAACGCAGCGTACGGTGTGAATGTCGGTGACGGGGACATTGACTGGGTGAAGTTTATGGAATGTTATCTCCGCTACGCGGACCGCAAGCCGTTCATTCTGGAATACTGCAACCGCGAAAACTGCCGTGAGATCAAGAACCGCGCAGAAGCTTACTACGAAGACGCGTTCCGCGCCATCATCAATAGAATCAATTAACCCTCAACGGTATTCTGAAAATTCAGCGCCAGCGCGCAGAAAAGTTTCGCTCAAGCCTTTTCAAAGGCTTGCAGAGTCCAGAGACAGCGTCTCTGGTCGCGGACCGCAGTCCGCGAAACACCCATGACACAAACAGGGGATCGCTCCATCCTTCAGCTTCCTGAGGATAAAGGAGGTATTCTCCACTACCCGCGCGAGCGTCTGACAAAATATTCTTCAGGGGAATTTCGCCGTCTGCGGACGGCGACAAGGGACACTGTCCCTTGACTCTGCGACCTTTTGAAAAAGGTCGATCAAAACTTTCCGACTGACAAAGTTAAACTAATATTTTAAAAAGGAGAACCCCCATGATCAAACTCGGTGTAAACTCGGTACTCTTCAAGACGGTTTCCTTCCGCGAAGCTGCCGAAGCAATCAAAAAGTGCGGCTATGACGGCGTCGAAATCTCCGGCATCGCAGGCATGTGCGAACACCTCAACCTCGCAAACTGGAAGAACGACAAGGCTGAACTCATCGCCATCCGCGAAGAACTCGACCTCCCCTTCCTCGCAACGGAAGTCGCTTCCCAGGACCGTAACCGCCTCAATACCGCTTTCGAAGCGTGTGCGGAAATCGGTATCCCGATCGTCAACATCGGCCCCGGCGGTCAGATGAACAACGAAGAAACCCTCAAGCAGTCCCTCGAAACCATCCAGATTCTCGCGGAAGATGCTGAAAAGTACGGAATCACCCTCTGCGTAAAGGCTCACGTAGGTGCCGCTGTATGGTCCACCCCCACCACTCTCCGTATGATGGATGCCATCACCTCCCCCGCGTTCGGCGTTGACATGGACCCGTCCCATATCCACCGCGCAGGCGAAAATCCGGCAATTGCTCTCCCGCAGGTTCTCTCCAAGATGAAGCACATCCACGTTCGTGACTGCAAGGGCGAAGGCCCGTCCCCGGGAGCTCCGGCAGATCAGGCATGCGGCCGCGGCGACATCGACCTCTTCGGCTACTTCAAGGCTATGGTTGACCAGAACTACGACGGTCCCGTTGACCTCGAAGTCATCGGTCCCGACCAGAGCTACGTTGACGCTACCAAGATCGCAGCGGAAAGCTACGGCTACATGAACGCAATCCTCAAGAAGCTCGGCGCTAGATGAATTTTATAAAATAAGGTTCTCGGGGAAAACTTTTTCGGGAAAAAGATTTTCCCCGAACCCCTTTCAAAAAGCTTCCGTCTGAAAAAGAAATATAGCAGGTGCTCGAATTCCGTTTATTCGGGTGCCGTATATACAATAAAAAATAAATCAAAGGAGATTTACCATGTCCAAGAGACCGAATATTCTGTTCTTTGGTATCGACAGCCTCCGCAGCGACCATATGTCGCTTTACGGCTACAAGCGTCTTACCACTCCCCACATCGACCGTTACATCGAAGACGGCGGTATCGTGTTCGACAACATGTACAGTCCGTCCATCCCCACCACTCCGGGTTACGCTTCCATGGTAACCGGTATGGACTGCTTCTCCACCGACTGCGTTGCCCTCCGTCATCAGGGCGGCCTCACCGAAGCGGTTCGCACCCTCCCCGAAATTCTCCGTGACTACGGTTACACCTCCACCTACATCGGCGGTCACTCCTGCAGAGGCTGCGACAAGGTTATCACCTACGCGGACTGGAATGCTGACAAGGCGGAAGAAATGAACAAGGCTGCCATCCCGGAACTCGAACGCCTTGCAAAGCAGGATCAGCCGTGGCTCCTCTTCATGCGCCACATGGATCCCCACTCTCCTTACTACACCAAGGAACCCTTCACCAGAATGTTCTACCAGGGCGACGAATTCGACCCGAACAACAAGTCCCTCAAGCCCGTTTACGAATTCAAGCCGTTCCGTGACTACTTCCTTACCTGGTTCCCGGAAGGATGCACCGACGCTGAATACATCATCGCTCAGTACGACGCTTCTGTTGCTTACATGGACCTCTGCATCAACCAGATCCTTGAAAAGCTGAAGGAACTCGGTCTCGAAGACGATACCATCGTTGTATTCACCTCCGACCACGGCGAAACCCTCTACGACCACGACTGCTACTTCGACCATCACTCCATCTACGACTGCGTTCTCAACGTACCGTTCGCATTCAAGTACTCCAAGTTCGGCTACGAAGGTCACGTAGAAGACATCACCCAGACCAAGGACGTTCTCCCGACCATCCTCTCCCTTGCAGGCATCGACTGCGGCATCAAGTTTGACGGCCGTGACATGACCAAGGCAATCACCGGCGAAGGCGTTCGTCAGGAACCTGAATTCTACATCACCGAAGCTACCTGGATGAGAAAGCACGGCTGGAGAACTCCCGAATGGAAGCTCATGATCGCGCTCGAACCCGACTTCCACTTCAAGCCCGCGGTAGAACTCTACAACCTCATCGACGACCCGGAAGAATACAACAACCTCGCGGAACAGGAACCCGAAGTTGTCGAATTCCTCAAGAACCGTATGCTCGCTCACATCGCAAAGCGTGAAGCCGAAGTCGGCCACGCAAACCCGATGTACACCAACCTCAACTGGAGCGGCTTCGGCAGACCCTTCGAATCCTCCGAAGAAGCATACAATACCCTCCACATCGGCGACCCCGCAGCCGCTCAGAAGCTCCAGTCCAAGCTCAAGGACATGGGCGTTGAAGACTGATTGACAATGGAATAATCGGGGAGAAACTTTTTGAAAAAAGTTTCTCCCCGAACCCCACTTCAAAAACTTTCAAACTATTGTTATAACAAAGTTGGGTGCAAATCCGGAATACCAAACCGGCAGTGCAGTTAATAAAATCTTTATTTTCTGACGCTCTGCACTCACTTCGTCTTCCATCATAGATTAAAGCTTTTTGAAAGGGGTTCGGACGAGTCTGCTCCGCAGACTCGGAAACTTTTTCTCGAAAAAGTTTTCCCCGAGATCCTTTATTATATAAACTATGAAAAAAGCTGCTTACGTCTGGGACTGGTATCTCAAAACAGTGGACGAACACGACGCGACGGTGCTGGATATTATCAACATCGCGTTCGGTCTCGTGAAAGACGACGCCCTCTTTTTTGACAAGCCTCATGTCCCCTCCGAAATCGCGCGGATCCACGCGCTCAAGCCCGAAATGAAGGTCCTGCTCTCCGTCGGCGGATGGGGCGCGGGCGGTTTTTCCATTATGTCGCGTACTCCCGAAGGGATCGCGAAGTTTACCGCGTCCTGCGTGGATGCCGTGGAAACCTACGGACTTGACGGGATCGACCTCGACTGGGAATACCCCACCATCGACTCCGCCGGAATCGATGCGGATCCCTCCGACAAGTACAATTTCACCCTCCTGCTGCAGTCCCTCCGTGCCGCTCTGGATGCCGCGTATCCCGACACGCACAAGATGCTGACCATCGCCGCCGGAGCAGGGAAGTATTACGTCGACGCAGTCGAGATCCCGGAGATCACGAAGGTGCTCGACTACATCTCGCTGATGACGTACGACATGCGCGGCGCGTGGTCGCCCGCCGGACATCACACGGCATTGTACGGCTCCCCCTCTGCGGATGAGACCGTACGCCTGTTCCATGAAGCCGGCGTTCCGAAAGAGAAGCTCATGATCGGCGCGGCATTCTACTCCCGCCGGTGGACAAACATTCCCGAAGGCGGCACCCACGGTCTCGGCCAGCGGTGCGACGATCCGGACGACCGCGAAAGCGGCATGTTCGGTCCGGGATTCGCGAAACTCGCGGAAGCTTACATCGACAAAAACGGCTACACCGCCTACTTTGACGAAGCATGCGGTGCATCGTATCTATACAGCGAAACCGAGCGCACGTTCATCAGCTACGACGACGAAAAAAGCGTCGCCGCCAAGGCGAAATACGCCGCCGAAACCGGTCTGTACGGCGTCATGTACTGGGAACACTCCAGCGACCCGTCCCGCCGCCTGATGAACGCGCTTGCATAAGGAGATTATCATGCAGAGAACCTGTGTCGTAGGTATGGGCCACATCGGACATCGTCATGCCCGCGCCTACACGGAATCCGATAAAGCGGAACTCGTCGCCGTCTGCGACCGCGTTCCCGAACTCGCAAAGGCAGCCGGCGAAAAGTTCGGCGTACCGTATTTCACCAAGGCATCCGAAATGTATGCCGCAATGAAGCCCGACATCGTCAGTGTCACCACCGGCGGTTTCGAATACGCCAGCGACCACTACGAACCTACCATCGAAGCGTTTGAAGCGGGATGTCACGTCCTCGGCGAAAAGCCGATCTCGAACAACCTCCGCCACGCGGTCGAAATGGTTGAACTTGCGGAAAAGAAGAACCTCTGCTACGGCATTGACATGAACCACCGCTTCACCCCCGCCGCACGTCAGGCGAAGAAGTGGCAGGACGAAGGCCGTCTCGGCTCTCTCCTGTTCTGTAACATGTCCCTGTGGATCGGCAAATTCATGCCCCTTGAATCGGTGTACTACCACCTCAAGGCGCTGAACCCCCACAGCATCAATATCATGCAGTATTTCTGCGGCCCGATCACGGAAGTCTCCACCTACGCGATGACCGCTCCCGGCAGAAACATCTACTCCACCCAGTCCACCGCCATGCGCTTTGAATGCGGTGCGGTCGGACATCTGACCTCCTCCTACGACATCACTCGCGGCCATCCGATGGAACGCTGCGAAGTTGCCGGCACCGACGGACGCTTCACCTTCGAAGACATGTGGCGCGAAGCCGTTCTCTATCCGGCAAATTCCCCCGTCCGTGAAGTATACGCCAACCCCGTATTCGACGGTCCGAATCGTTTCGAATGCTTCTATGACACCTTCCGTGACCGTATCCACGCGTTTGTCGATCAGGTCGACGGCGGTGCAAAGCCCTCCGAAATCGACGGCAGCGGTCGTGAAGGTCTCGAAGCATCCCGCGTCATCCACGCAATGATCAAATCCATCGAAGAGGGCAGCGCATCCATCAAGGTCAGCGAAGTTACTGAGTAAGAAAAGTAATTTCGCGGGGAAAACTTTTTTGAAAAAAAGTTTCTGAGGCTGCGGAGCAGACTCGTCCGCACCCCTTTCAAAAAACTTTAAACTATATGGATTGACATAGTAAGTGCAGAGCGTTTGTTGTCAAAACGTCAGCAAGCTGCACAGCCGGTTTGGTACTTCAACTCTGCACCGCACCTTGTCACCCCTTCCCGTTTAAAAGTTTTTGAAGAGGGGTGCGGGGGGGAAAATTTTGCAAAAAGTTT
>JAFQFS010000154.1 GCA_017398585.1 Clostridia bacterium | reverse complement strand
CCCCCCCGCTTATTTATTATGACTATGGAAAAATTATGTACCCTCGACGGGCGGCTTACCTGTGCGGCGTCGTTTGTGCGGCAGAGGAGCGTGGTGTGCGACGTCGGGACGGATCATGCGTACATACTTGTGAATCTGCTGCAGCGCGGGATTGCGAAGTATGCCGTTGCGTCCGACATCAACGAAGGGCCGCTTGAACGTGCGAGAAAGAGTGCGGCGAAGTTCGGCGTGACGGAGAAGATCCGGTTTGTTCTCGCGGACGGGCTGGACGGTGTGCATCCGGAAGCGGACGGAGTGAATGATATTATCATCTGCGGGATGGGCGGCGAGCTGATCGCACGCATTGTCGACGCGTCCGGTTATACGAGAAATCCGGACGTGAACCTCATCCTTCAGCCCATGACATGCGCGCCGGAACTGCGGCAGTACCTCTGGGACAACGGATTCCGCATCCGGGAAGAACGTCTCTGTGAAGCCGCAGGGAAGATCTACACCTGTATGCATGTATCGTACGACGGAGAAAAACGGACGTACACACCTGCGGAGCTGATTCTCGGGAAACACAACATCGAAAATCGTGAGCCGTTGTTTGATGAATACGCCGCGACGGCGGTGCGCCGTCTGAAAACGCAGATTGGCGGTATGAAAAAAGGCGGTCTCGACACCGCTGAGGTCGAAGCTGACCTTGCATCCGTCGAAACCGCTGTTTTGGGAGGAACAAAATGAACGTAAAAACTTTGCATGACGAACTCAGCAGGCGCTGGCCGAAGACACTCTCTGCTGCATGGGACAACGACGGCATCATGTCCTCTCCGGATGTGAACGCGGAAGTGAAGCGAGTGCTCGTTGCGCTCGATGCAACCCATGCCGTAATCCGTTACGCGGTCGAAAACGGATTTGATACCGTGATCGCACACCATCCGATGATCTTCAAAGGAGCGAAAAACGTCACGCCGTCCACGCTCACCGGACGCCGCATCGTCGATGCACTCACCCACGGTGTGTCCGTGCTGTCCTTCCATACCCGTCTCGATGCGGCGGAAGGCGGTGTGAACGACGAACTCTGCCGCACACTCGGCTTTGAACCGTGCGAAACCTTCGGGGATGACGAAATGCCCACGCTCGGACGGATCGCCGAAATTCCCGGGGTGACCGCACGTGATCTTGCGGAACTTGTGAAAGCGAAGCTCGGTTGTGATGCCGTACGCGTCAGCGGAGACCTTTCGAAGACCGTGACCCGCGCCGCACTCTGCGGCGGGGACGGAAAGGACTTCGTCTATCCCGCACTCGCTGCCGGATGTCAGGCGTACATTACCGGCGACGCGGGCTACAATATGGCGGAAGACGCCGCCGAGGACGGACTTGTCACGATCGAAGCCGGGCATTACCACAGTGAAGCACCGGTCTGCCGCGTGATCGTGGAAGCGGTGCGGGAACTGACGGGAATCGAAGCGGAATTTGTCGACTCCTGCGGGTACCGGATTATCTGAGAACGATCTGTTCGAACACCTCCGGATAATGTTTCCGGTACCACAGCAGGATCAGTGCGTCTCTCACCTCGAGAACGGAGCGTGACCGGACCCAGATATAGCGGATATCCTTCAGCGTTTCGATGTAGTCCTGCGGGACACCGATGTCCAGAAGGGATTTCTCGACCATTTCCTCCATCCCGTTTTTTCCGTAGAAACCGCGGTAAGTATTGCTCATGACGGAATAGGCGAATCCGGTATCGGTATGACCATGCGCGGTCATGCGGGACTGGATGTACCGGAAGACGTCGTCGCGGAACGCGGGGGACTGCGGATTTCCGATGTGATCGTGGATGTACCCGCGGGTGCAGTGGATGGTGTTTCCTTCGTTTTGTGTATGGGCGTAACGGCTGCAGATCGTCATTCCGTGGAAACGGATCAGGTCATTGTACGTTTTCGGCGGATGATCCCGTAAAATCTGTCTGTCATACGCAAATCCAAAAGTGCCGAGACCTTCGGTATTGCCGGAAGAGAATTCTTCCGGCAGTTTTTCTTTCATGAATGGAATGCGTCGGAACGACGTGTTGGTTTCCAGTTCAAGACGGCGGTGTATGTCCAGTTCTTTTGACTGCATGAGGTGAATGTACGGATATTCGATGAAGACATAGCGGTATTCCTGGAACGATACCACCGGATTTGAGCGTGCAAAGTCCAGTTTGTCCTGCGGAAGGACACAGAAGGTCTTCTCTTTGAAGCTGGGATCGTGAGACACTCCGAAGCTGTCAAATTCAACCAGCGGGCAGTCTGTGAAATAGTCGCGGACGACGGCTTCTGCATCCGGGAGAAAATCAGCATCCATCTGCAGGGAGAGACTGATCTTCGGATGCGTGGTACAGTACGCCTCAAAGGGGAAATCGTGTCCGTCGCGCCGCATCTCCGTTCCGCAGGAACAGCGTTTCGGCGGCATATCCCAGCAGTCCGGATATTCCGGAGCAAATTCGAATGCTCCGCAGTCCGGACAGAAATAATGCGGCGTAAGGGGATTGAATTCCGACGCACCGAGCAGATACGCGGTGAACGATCCGCTGTTCTGGCAGATCAGAGAGGCATGATGTCCGGACGCATCGGCTTTCCGGACAAGGAAAGCGATGAGATTCAGGTAGACGATGCGGTCGTTTTGCTCAAACTCCGCCTTTTCGGTTTCCAGACGGTTCAGCACCGCAAGCGGCGGCGTGTCCCCGTACCGTTCACGCAGAGCATCGTATATGTTGTTCCATAATTCTTTTTTGTTTTTCACTGCAAATATTCCTTTCCCGTTTGATTCGGATGAGTGATATCTGCAAGCCAGAAGCTCGTCAACGGTCACGCCGAGCAGTTCGCTCAGACGGAACAGGATGGGACTTTTCGGCATCGACTGCCCGTTTTCCCATTTGGATACCGCCTTGTTTGAGACACCGACGAGCGTTCCGAGCTGATACTGCGACAGGCCGCGCCGCTCTCTCAGCTCCCTCAGAAAATTTCCAAAACTATAGTCTTTCATATGATCCTCCGTCTGCTTGCTGACTTTATTATAGCAGGATTCCGGAATTCCCGCAAGCGGTCATCTGTCCACCGGAAGTGGAACTTCAGGGGAAACAAAAGCCGAACGGAAATACGTCCGTCCGGCTTTATCAAATCTGCACAAACTTTGTCACTTCATATAGATTGAAGCTTTTTGAAAGGGGTGTGGGGAAAACTTTTTCTCGAAAAAGTTTTCCCCACATAATTTTCTTTTATAAAACCTTTGACAGGAAGTCCTTGAGTCTCGGATTCTTCGGATTGGTGAAGAATTCTTCCGGAGTGCCTTCCTCGACGATTTTTCCGCCGTCGACGAAGATGATGCGGTCCGCCACTTCACGGGCAAAGCCCATTTCGTGGGTGACGATGACCATCGTCATGCCGTCTTCCGCGAGAGCTTTCATGAGGTCGAGAACTTCGCCGACCATTTCAGGGTCGAGTGCGGAGGTCGGTTCGTCGAACAGGATCACGTCCGGATCCATCGCCATTGCACGGACGATCGCGATTCTCTGCTTCTGACCGCCGGAAAGCTGGGACGGATACGACTGTGCACGGTCAGCAAGCCCTACGCGGGTCAACAGCTGCATCGCGCGTGATTCCGCTTCTTCCTGCGTCTTGCCGAGCAGCTTCATCGGCGCCAGCGTCATGTTGCGCATGACCGTCATGTGCGGGAAGAGGTTGAAGTGCTGGAACACCATGCCCATCTTCTGACGGCAGAGGTTGATGTCCGTCTTACGGTCGGTGAGAATCTGTCCGGCGAAGTTGATGGTGCCGCCGGTCGGGACTTCAAGAAGGTTCAGAGAACGAAGGAACGTCGACTTACCGGAACCGGACGGCCCGATGATGCAGACGACTTCGCCGCGGCGGATGTCATTTGAGATGCCGTCGAGAGCTTTGATCTTGTCGCCCTTATAATACTTTTTCAGATCGCGTACGCTGATCAGGATTTCGTTTTTGTTAGCGTTCACTGTTCTTCAGTCTCCTTTCGAGTTTGCCGACCAGCCATGTGAAGAACATGACCATTGCCAGATAGATAGCCGCGATAGCGAAAAGAGGCCAGAAGCTCTGGTATGTAATGCCGCGGATGATGTTCGCGCCGCGGGTCAGGTCGGTCACGCCTACGTAACCGGCGACGGAGGTTTCCTTGAGCAGCGTGATGAATTCGTTTGCGAGAGCAGGGAGGATGTTCTTGAACGCCTGCGGAAGAACGATGTACGCCATCGTCTGAACATAGTTCAGACCGAGCGAACGGCCGGCTTCCGTCTGACCGGGGTCAATGCTCATGATACCGCCGCGGATGATTTCCGCAACGTAAGCCGCCGAGTTCAGACCGAACGCGACGACACCGCAGAGCATCTTGTTCCGCGAGCTTGCCATGATGACGAAGAAGATAATGAGGATCTGTACCATGACCGGCGTACCGCGGAAGATGGTCAGATAGCATTTGCAGAATCCGTTGCCGATGTTCAGGAGCGTTTTGCCGATCCCGGCGCGCATATCGGTGTACTGCTTGTCGTAAGTGGAGCGAACGGCCGCAATCACAATGCCGATGACTACGCCGAGGACAAGGGAGAGGAAGGTCAGCAGGAGCGTGCTGCCGATACCGGACACGATGTACTTCCAGCGGTTGTCGACAATGAACGCGACTTCAAACTCTTCCACAAGTTTGGTAAACCAGTCCAATGTGAAAACTCCTTTGGTGTGGGATTGGGGTTAATCGGGAGGAACTTTTTTGAGAAAAAGTTCCTCCCGAACCCTCTTCAAAAAACTTTAAACTATATGGAGAGACAAAGAAAGTGCAGACTTGAAGAATCTGTATCTTTCGTTATACGAAAAAATGAGGACAATCCCTGTCCCCAGTCTTCCAAACCCTTTCCAAAAACTGAAACTACCTTTTTCTGGATAAAAGTTTTTGAAAAGGGGTTCGGGGAGAAACTTTTTTCAAAAAGTTTCTCCCCGAAAAACTCATTTCTGTAAATTATTCAGCAGGGATGTACTTTGCGATGATGGAAGCAACGGTACCGTCAGCGATGAGTTCGTTCAGAGCGGTTTCGATCTTGGTCATCAGTTCGGTGTTTTCCTTGCCTACTGCGATTGCGTATTCTTCGGTGATGTATTCGGTGTCAAGGATCTTCAGACCGGGGTTGTTCTGAACGAATACCTTAGCGGGTTCGTTGTCGATAACAACGCAGTCAACCTTGTCGGAAGTGAGGGCCATGATGGCGTCAGCACCCTTGTTGTAACGTTCGATGGTAGCGAGACCAGCATCTTCGAGGTCCCAGGTGGTGTAAAGGTCGCCGGTGGTAGCGAGCTGTACGCCGATGGTGTGGGAAGCGCCTTCTGCGAAGAGGTCGTCAGCGGAGGTGATCGCGGAATCTTCCTTAACAACGATTACCTGTACGCCGGTAGCGTAAGAGGTAGAGAAGTCAACCTGTTCCTTACGTTCGTCGGTAACGGTAAGACCAGCCATAGCGAAGTCGTACTTGCCGCTCTGAACGCCGGGGATGATGGAGTCGAAGTCAACGTGTTCGATGGTGAGTTCAGCACCGATCTTATTGGAAATCGCTTCTGCGATTTCAGCGTCGATACCGACGATCTTGTCGCCTTCGAAGTATTCGTAGGGCGGGAATTCGGCGTTGGTAGCCATAACGAGGGAATCGCCGCTGCCGCCGCAGGATGCACATGCGAGCATGGTCATAAGAGCTGCAAGTGCGAGAGTGAGAATCTTTTTCATGATCTGTCAATCTCCTGAGAAATGATATAATAAATTTACATTCTGTGCAAATGTACGGCTATTATACCACCGCTTCTCCGGAAAAGCAAGACCTTTGATGAAAAATATTCAACGAATCTGCATTTTATTTCGCGGTTATTTTGGAAGGATTTTCTATATTTCCGCGAAATCGGCGGATATCGGGGGGATTCTGCGGAAATCGAAAGAGGATTGCGAAAAATATTCATGTATAAACTTTAATGTATAAAGTAAATGGCGAGGGCTGTTCGATGAATAAAAATGTACGTCCATGGGAAGACTAAAGCAGAATCACACAGAAAACGGAGAGAACCATGCAGAACAACGACGAAAGCACCGTAAAGAACGAAAACGGTCCGGCAAACGGCGAGAACCGGCTGGAGGATATCATGAAAAGCGGGAGTGTGATCTCCCGGTCGGGCGACGAGACGATCCACTGTCTGACGATCATCGGACAGATTGAGGGACACTACCTTCTCGGCGACGGTCAGAAGGCGACGAAGTACGAGCATATCATCCCGTTGCTTGTCTCCGTCGAGGAGAGTGAGGAGATCGACGGGATGCTGATGGTACTCAACACAATGGGCGGGGATGTCGAAGCCGGGCTTGCCATCGCCGAGATGGTCGCGAGCATGTCGAAGCCGACGGTCTCGCTTGTCCTCGGCGGCGGACATTCCATCGGTGTTCCGCTGGCGGTGTCGGCAAAGAAATCTTTCATCGTGCCATCGGCGACGATGACGATCCATCCCGTGCGGATCAGCGGGACCGTGATCGGCGTACCGCAGACGTACTATTATTTCGAACGGATGCAGGACCGCATCATTGATTTTGTGCGCACGCATTCGAACATGACGGAGGAAGCATTCCGTTCGCTTCTCCTGCGCACCGATCAGATCGCGACGGACGTCGGCTCCATCATAGACGGACAGGAAGCGGTGAAGCTAGGGCTGATCGACCGTGCGGGCGGTCTTGCGGATGCACTCGCGGAGCTGCGGCAGATGATTAAAGAGAAAAGATGAGTCTTTGGGGGAAACTTTTTGGAAAAAAAGTTTTCCCCAAACCCTTTTCAAAAAACTTTCATCCGGGGGAATTAATGAAATATACTTTATTTCATGGGCGGAATATGCTATAATACAGACAAATCCATCGGATATGGAGGGGAATATGGCATCGCTGAACGATAAAACGCAGGTGAGGGAGCAGTATAAAACTTCGTCCAACCTGAACACGCGCATTTCCATCCATGCGAAGTACAGCGTCAACAAACAGGGTTTCGGAAACTGGATCTATGAACAGTACCGTCTGAAGGAAAACGAGCGTATTCTCGAACTCGGATGCGGAAACGGCAGCATGTGGAAAGATCACACGATTCCGGGGGGCGCGGAACTGATTCTGACCGATTTTTCGGAGGGAATGCTCGATTCCGCGAGAGAAAATGTGAGCGGACGAAAAAATATTTCTTTTCGGCAGGTTGATATTCAGAATATTCCGTATCCGGACGAATCGTTCGATGTTGTGATCGCGAATATGATGCTCTACCACGTTCCGGATCTGCGGAAAGGTCTGACCGAAGTACAGCGTGTCCTGAAACCGGGCGGCAGTTTTTACTGCGCGACGTACGGAGAACACGGTATCGCCGAGTATATACAGGATCTTCTGGCAGATCACGGTGTAAAAAGGGAAGGAAACCGGGTGTTCACCCTGCAGAACGGTGCGGAACTTCTCGGAGCGCATTTCACATCGGTTGAAAAACGCCTGTACGAAGACCGGCTCGAAGTGACGGAAACGCAGGATCTCGTGGATTACGTCCTCTCTCTGGACGGTATGGCGGATTTCCGCGCGGTCACGGTGGAACAGCTGTACGAAATTCTCGAACGTCAGAAAATAAACGGTATCATCATAGTACCGAAGGAGTACGGAATGTTTATGGCGTTAAAATAACTTAACCCGTAGTGCCAGTAGAATACTGTCGGCTTAAGTTGAAATTTGGTTATCTTAAATTGCCTTCCTCCGGGAGGAAGGTGGCGGCGAAGCCGTCGGAAGGAGACCGCGGCACTAATAATTTTGTGTCGCTGTATTTTGTAATCAAAGCAAAACTTACAGCCGCATGCCTTCGGCAGAGAGCTGAAATCGTTTGTGACGCGTTCTCCCTCAGTCCCTACGGGACAGCTCCCTCCCGGAGGGAGCCATTTTCCTTGGTAAAATATAAAATCTACATATATTAAAGGAGACTTCACCATGTTAAAAGGCATCAGCAAGATCATCTCTCCCGACCTTCTCTGCGTTCTCGCGAAAATGGGTCACGGCGACGAAATCGTGTTCTCGGACGGCAATTTCCCCGGCGAGAGCATCGGACGCATTGTTCTCCGTTCGGACGCATGCGGCGTGCCGGAACTTCTGTCCGCCGTACTGGAACTGTTCCCGCTCGACACGTACGACAACAACGTCTACCTGATGGACAAAACCGAAAGTGACCGTGATCTCGACATCCCGATCTGGGAGGAATACCGCAAGATCGTTGCCGAACACACCGATCGTGAACCCGTGTTCCTCGAACGCTTCGAATTCTACGAACGCGCCAAGAAGGCGTACGCGGTCGTTGTGACCGGCGAAGGCGCGATCTATGCGAACGTGATCCTGAAAAAGGGCGTTGTCAAGTAAGCGATGGCAGACGGCAAGGACAGAAAAGACGAGATCATAGGTCTGCAGCTTGACCTCATCCGCAGAATGACGGAAAACAACATCAAGCGGCTGAGTGATGACATCTGGGGCAGTACCCGCACCACGTCGGCACAGCAGACATCCGCTCAGAAGCCGAACACCGCGCAGAAGCCGCAGACGCCCGCAAAGCCCGCGCAGCCGGCGAATCCCGCTCCCGCGAAACCGTCGGAGGCATCGGACAAATCCGATGCGGATCTCATCAAGGCGTCGGACGGCGGAGACGGTGCGAAGCCCGTCGAAGCGGAGGAAAAGCTGCCCGAAAAGGAGGATATCGGGGATCTGAAGAAGGAACTCGACTCCTACATCGGTCTCGAAGAAGTAAAAAAAGAGGTGAAAAACCTCATCAACATGGCGACGGTGTACAAGATGCGGCGGGACAACAACCTGCCGACAGCAGATGTGTCGCTGCACATGGTCTTTTCCGGCAACCCCGGGACGGGAAAAACGATGATCGCGCGCTTCATGGCTCGGGTCTATCACTCGCTCGGCATCCTGTCGAAGGGGCAGCTTGTCGAGGTTGACCGGAGCGGACTCGTCGCGGGGTACATCGGTCAGACGGCGATCAAGACGGCGAAGGTGCTCGAGGGTGCCATCGGCGGCGTGCTGTTCATCGACGAGGCGTACACGCTGACCGCGAAGACGGAGAACGACTTCGGATTTGAAGCAGTCGACACGATCCTCAAGTCGATGGAAGACAACCGCGACGACCTTGTCGTGATCGTGGCGGGGTACATTGATTTGATGGAGGATTTCATCGACTCGAACCCCGGTCTGCGTTCCCGTTTCAACAAGTACATCAACTTCGACGACTATTCGCCGGAGGAAATGGCCGGCATTTTCGACCTCCAGTGCCAGAAGAGCTGCTATGAACCCGACGACGAAGCGAAGGCGGCTCTGAAGGAATACTTCACCGCCGTATCGGAAGCGGCGGGCGAATTCGGCAACGCGAGAGGGGTCCGCAACACGTTCGAGCGGATCCTGACCGAGCAGGCGAACCGTATCGCGGGGATGGAAACCGTCTCCCGCGACGATCTCATGAAGATCACAAAAGCAGACGTCGACGCGGCGCTGGGGTTGAAGGAATAAAGAAAAGTGGGGAAAACTTTTTTGAAAAAAAGTTTTCCCCACACCCCTTTCAAAAAACTTTAAACATGGCAAATTGACAAAGTATGTGCAGATTTTTCGTGAAATCTGAACTGTACCTTGTTTTTTTATCTGTTTAAAAGGTTTTGGAAAGGGGTATGGGGAGAACCTTTTCCTTAAAAAGGTTCTCCCCATAAAAATTATCATTATTCATTCATGCTCGGCGAGCCAGATTTCCACGCGGGATTGGATTTTTTTTGCGCAGTCCTCCGCTGTACCCATGCCCGCGAGGAAGGCGGACATTTCTTCGGTGACGATATTCTGAACATCCGTGGGGGTTCGTTCCAGAATCGGACTTCCTGCGTTGTCAAGAACGAGGAAAAGTTCCGTAAGTTTCTGCCGGGAAAGAGAGGCAAGGGAAGAGCTTCCCGCCGCCTGCGAAAAATGATCCTTCCGGGAAAACAGCGGCATATAGGTACTGATTCCGTCGAAGATGACTTTTCTGTCACAGACAAAGAAGGATTTCACCAGTTCAAAGCAGAGATCGGGATCTTCCGCGAAGGTTGTGATGATAAAAGAGGTATCCGCAAGAATTTCGAGGCATGAAGTTCCTGCGGTTGCCGCGCCGATCGGGAAATTCCCTTCGGCGGACAGGAGGTTATAGAAGCCTTCGTAGTCGAGCGTACTCGACATCAGGGCGATTTTTCCTGTGGTGATTGCATCGCGGATCGCTTCCGGACGTTTGATGCTGTCCAGTGTCTGGAGGTCGGCCACCGGAGAAGTCCGCTGCCATTCCGTATAATCCGCCGGAGCGTTTTGGATGAATTCCAGCAGTCGGATGAATTCTTCGGACTCAAAGGTGCAGGTTCCGTCCGCAAGGAAATATCTGTAACCCTGTGTCAGCATGGGATATTCGCCCTGTCTGCGGTTGTAGGTGTGGATTTTTTCGGTGTCTTCCGGAAGAGATTCCAGAAAATCGAGCATTTCGCTGAGAGACCAGTACCCTTTTTCGGTATACTCTCCGAGAAGCAGGGAAGAGCCGACGAGCGTCAGGGCTTCATAATCCGTCGTGATGCCCCACATTCCCCCTTTCCCGTCGTCGAACATGCTGCGGACACAGCCGAAGAGGTTGTCGAAGTTCAGTTCGTCGTCCTTTTCAAGATAGGGGACCAGGTCAACGTACAGATTGTTCCGGTGCAGCTGCACTGCAATGCTGCTGTCGCTCAGGGTGCTTCTGTGATACGGGACCGGATCCGTGATGACGATGTCCGGTTTGATGAAGCCGTTCACAAGGTCAAAACACAGTTTTTCTTCCCCGGCGCGTGAATTCTCAGGGACCGCATACTGACTGTAGTCTTCCAGAACGATGCTGACATCCGGGCGTGTACGCTTGAATTCCGTAATATACTCAACGGCGGATGCCTGCAGGGGATCGGCGTAAGCGATGGTGATGACGGACTGTTCGCTCATGTCGATGTCTTCCGCTCGGCGATGGAAGATAAAGGTGCTGGAGCGGTCATCCCAGTCGAACTTCCATGTCAGGAACAGCTCGTCCGTCAGGAAAGCGATGGGGAACAGATCACCGTCGGGGGAGCCGCCGGTGGTATTCAGCTTGCTGATACCGGAATTGAACAGGTCGAATACCTGTGTTTCTTCGAGCTTCCCTTCCTCCGTGAGCGTCACGCCCCAGAGTGCGCCGATTTTGTCGTAATAGAAGAAATTGTACGCACTTTCTCCGGCGTTCATGGGGGAATCCAGCAGATAATGCTTGGGGTTGTATCCGCCGTCCATGCCGCGGGTGAAGGGATAATAGGTGCCGAGTTTTTTTGTTTCCGGGTCGATGACCGCCGCACAGGGTTCCATCCCCGCGTTGAATGCCGTCCAGACCCTGCCGTCCGCGCCGCGTGTCATTCCGGAAATCTGCATCGGGAACGTATACACGAAGGAAAGCGTGAGGTCGGGATTCAGAACAAAAACGGTGTTCCTGTCCGTCCCGTAAACGCGTCCTTCTGCGTCGAAGGCATAGGTGTGCGGATAAAAGTCCTGATTTCCGATCATATCCTGAACGGAGCCGGTGGAGGTGATTTCTCCTGTCGTACGTTCCACCTTCCAGACCACGGGTTCCTCCGTACGGGTGTAACCGGAACAGATCACCTCGTCCGGCAGAACGATCCCGGAACCCGGAGAGTTTACTTCCTCCGGAAGAGGCAGTTCGTTCTTTTCGAGAATCTCCCCGCTGTCGGAGATGGTGTAGAGCCAGCCGGTGTAGACGGAAACGATCACGTTATCCTCACCGGTGACTTCTTCCCGTTCCGTCAAAAGTTCGGTGAGCGTACCGGATTCGCGGTCGTAGTATGGGATGATGTTCTTTGCAACCTCTGCTTCCTTCGGAAGCCGGGACGGCGTTTCGCTGAAGATGTTCGTCAGCACCGTTCCGCCGTCGGGCGCGGTTCCGGAATCGTCCGTCTGCCCGCCCGTTTCCGTCGTATTGCAGGCGGAAAACAGGGGCAGAACCAGACTCAGGACAAGCAGTAATGTAAGATACGTGCGAAGTTTTTTCATGAATACAGCCTCCTTCGAAGTTTTTCGCTTACTATAGGAACGAATTCCTGTCGGATTTGACTGCATAAATTTTGTAAATAAAGTGTGAATCTTACAGAATCAGCGATTTTCCCGCACCGCAGCAGACCGTCTCGCCGTTTACGGTGAACCAGACGTCCGTGCAGGTCGGATTGTAAACCTTGTCGCAGTCCGCAGAGAAGCGGAGTGCTTTCTGTGCGTTCACGTAGTCCACGATTTCGATGTTCGTCGCGTACCAGATGTCATCCCGTCCGCCGGCGAGCTTACAGAATTCCTCCATCATACCCCAGTTGTCGTCGCGCGGGAACTCGAAGCTGTGTCCCCAGACGTAGAAGAGCTTCGGACGTCCCCAGCGGTCTTCCGTGATGAAGTCCGCGAACTTTTCGACGATGCCGCCGTTGTGGTGACAGGTCGGATGCCATTCCATGAAATCTTCGGGGAGATTCCAGTTGTTGGTCGCGCGGGTCGTGCGGGAATATTCGATCCCCGCCGTGCGGAGCAGACCGATCACGTGAGCGCTGTAGTTGCCGAAGGGGTAGGACATCCCGCGGACAACGTAACCGGCGGCACGTTCGAGGATGCGGCGGTCTTCCTGGATTTCAAGCAGATTCGCCATATCGGGCAGATCGACCGGGAAGGGATGGCTCGCCATATGGCAGGAAATTTCGTGACCGGCGTAGACGTCCGCCAGTTTATCCTCGGGATAACGGCTGAAAATATTGCCGGAATTGAGGTGGAACGTGCCCTTGATGCCGTTCGTGTTGAAGATATCGAGCAGACGCGCGTCCTCCTTCGGACCGTCGTCGTAGCTCATCGTCAGACAGTGGGAAACACCGCCGTGAAACCGGTTGAATTTGATCTTGTTCATAAAAATCCTCCGTAATTCTGTGTAGTCAAAGCAAATTCTATATACGAACGTTCTGCACAAACTCTGTCAATACAATCGTCTGAAAGTTTTTGAAGATGGGGTTTGGGGAAGGAACTTTTTTCAAAAAGTTCCTTCCCCAATAACTTTATCCTTCCACAACCTCCACCCATTCTCCGGGGACCTGCTGAGCTGCGAGACCGGCGCCGCGGAGTGCCATGATGTGGAGGGTTTCTTCGTGCGGGACTTTCACGTCGCCGGTGCGGAAGAAGTCCACAAGGTTGTCGATGAAGCGGTCGAAGAACGGGGATTCGACGTTGATGACGCAGTTGCCGTCCGCTTTCGCGAGGTTCATCATGAACGGGGAACCGTCGCGGTAACCGGCGATGGAGGCGTAACGTCCGTCGCAGTATTCGATCACGAGGGTGTAGAAGCCCTCTCCCGGGAGGTACATGACGCGCTTCGGAGCCGCCTTCATGAGCATCGCGAGAGGTTCGAGCTGATGGATGGAGTAGGTTTCAAAGCCGGCAGGACCCCAGCTCTGGACCGCGCGGATGCCGGATGTGTCGATGTTCCGGTATTCGTCCGCGAAACGGAGTGCGGAGGTGGAGTAGCAGGGCGTGCCGTGCGCTTCGGCGTTGTCGAAGATGCGCTTTGCCGTGGGGTAGTCGGGCGCGAAGGTTTTGTCAACGTAGCAGCGCTTGCCGGATGCGAGCGGGATGCGGCACAGTTCCTCGTGCATTTCGCAGTTGTCGGGCGAGAGGACGACAAGAACATCGCTCAGTTCCACGATTTCTTCGATGGTACCGATTTTCTGAATACCATATTTTTCGCACCATGCGTCCGTGGTCATCCCGCCGATGGGGGAGTCAATCATGCCGTAGGCGTAGGCGACCTTCATGTCCCCGCCGGATGCGCGGTCGATCATCGCGGGATAATTGTTCGCGTGCCATTCGTCGAGATAGTAGTCGATAAAGCCGATTTTGATCATGGGAAAATACCTCGTTTCCGTAATTTGGTTGGTTCCATTATACGGCATCGGGGCGGGTTTGTCAATGCGGAAGGGCTTTTTCCTTACTCATGCTCCGAAAGCCAGATGCTCACGCGGGACTGGATTTTTTTCGCACACTCCTCCGCCGTGCCCATGCCCGCGAGGAAGGCGGACATTTCTTCGTTCACGATGTTCCATACATCTTCCGGAGTATCTTCCAAAATCGGACTGCCCATGGTATCGAAGATTTCGAACAGTTCGGCAAGTTCTTCTGCGGTCAGCGGACGGGCGATGGTAAAGGTTTCACCACACTCTTCGATGGCTGTCTGCATATGATCTTTGCGCGCAAACAGCGGCCATTTGAAGGAATATGTGTCGATGTACTTTACTTCGTATGCAAAGAAGGATTTGAGCAGTTCGAAGCACAGGTCAGCGTCTTCGGCATATGTGGTAATGACGTAGGTGCTGTCCGCGCGGACACGGAAGCCGGAATCGTTCTCTGTCGCGTAGCCGATCGGAACGGTTTCTTCGGCAAACAGAATGGATGCCAGATACAATGTACTAAGATTTTCCTTAAGCAGGGCGATTCTTCCTTCGCCGAGCGCTTTGTTGATCGCATCCTCCCGTTCGGTAAGGGGAATATTCCGGATGTCCGCGACGGGAGAGGTCTGCAGCCATTCCGTTCCGTCTGCCGGAACGGTTTTCATGAATTCGAGATACCGGATGAATTCTTCGGAGTCAAACGAACCGGTATTGTCATTGATGAAATAGCCGTATCCCTGCGCGATCAGCATACCGTAAATCTGTATCCGATTATAGTTATAGACTTTTTCGGTATCTTCGGGAAGGGAGCCGATAAAATCGAGCATTTCCGCAAGATTCCAGTATCCCTTGTCCGCATATTCGCCGATCAGGGCGGAAGATGCGAGCAGAACATCGGCTTCAAAATCCGTGGAAATGCCCCACATTCCGCCGTTTCCGTCGTCAAACAGGCGGCGGACACAGCCGAAGAGATTGTCGAAGTTCAGCACATCGTCTTTTTCAAGATAGGGAACAAGGTCGACGTACAGGTTGTTCCGGTACAGCTGGGTGATGACCATATCGTCACGCAGAATATTTAATGAAGTGTGTGAGGTGTCGGTAATGACGATGTCAGGCTCGATGAATCCGTTCACAAGGTCGAAGCAGAGTTTTTCCTCTCCGGCGAAGAGATTGTCCTCCGTCATATACTTACTGTAATCCTCCAGAACAATGCTGACATCCGGATGTGTCCGTCTGAATTCCGTGATGTGTTCGACGGCGGACGCCTGAAGCGGATAAGGATACGCGATGGTGATGACGCTCTGATCGCTCAGGTCGATGTCTTCCGTGCGGCGGTGGAATACGAACGTATCCTGCCGGTCGGCATTTCCCTGAACGCTGTACTTCCATGTCAGAAACAGCCCGTCTGTCAGAAACGCCACCGGGGACAGTTCGCAATCGTAGGTGTAGCTGGTATTCAGCTGGCTGATGCCGGAATTGAACAGGTCGAACACCTGCGTTTCTTCGAGCGTCCCTTCCTCTGTGACCGTCACGCCCCAGAGGGCGCCGATCAGGTCATAGTAAAAGAAATTGTACGCACTTTCCCCGGCATTCATGGAGGAATCCAGCAGATAATGCGTCGGCTTGTTTCCGCCGTCCATGCCGCGGGTGAATGTGTGGTAGGTGCCGAGTTTTTTCGTTTCCGGATCGATCACAGCGGCACAGGATTCCATCCCGGCGTTGAACGCCGCCCAGACCCTGCCGTCCGCGCCGCGTGCCATCCGGTAGATTGTCATCGGGAATTTGTACATAAACGCAAGGGTCAGGTCGGGATTCAGGACGAAAACGGTGTTCCTGTCCGTCCCGTAAACGCGTCCTTCCGCGTCAACGGCAAAGGAGTTGGGAGAAAAATCGCTGTTTCCGGTCAGTTCCTCAACGGAGCCGGAGGATACGGTCTCGCCGGTTATCCGGTCGTAACGGCAGACGACGGTGGATTCGACCTTGGACGCGCGGATATGAATCACCGCGTCCGCCAGAACCGCACCGGAGTGCAGATAACGGAAATCGTCGGGGAGAGGGATTTCCGTTTTATCGAGAAGCTCCCCCTCTTCGGAAAGGGTATAGAGCCAGCCGGTGTAGGCGTCTGAGATCACGCCGTCGTCATCGACCGTCTCGTTCCATTCGAGCAGGAATTCGGTGATTGTACCGGATTCGCGGTCATACAGCGGGATCACATTTTCGTAGACACGCGCCTCTTCCGGGAGCTGGGACGGTGTTTCGGCGAAAATATTCGTCAGCACCGTTCCGTCGGCGGAATCCGGTGCGGATGTGTCCGGCTGTCCGCCCGTTTCCGCCGGGTTGCAGGCGGCAAACAGCGGAAAAACAAGGCACAGGACGAGAAACAGCGGGAGACAGGTACGGAATTTTTTCATGAGAGACCTCCTGTGAAATTGAGTGATACTATATATAACGAAATTTCGGCGGATTTGGTTGCAGGATTTTGAAAAAACTTTGAAATTTATGTTTTACTTACGTCGTTTGTATATGATTTTATTATACTTTGTTTGAAGAGGTTTGTCAATAGCAAACAGGATTTCCGGTTTTACGGATTGACATTTTGTCGGAAATTTCTTATAATAAAAGAAGTAAGAAGCTGCACGTAATTTGCCTTCCTCCGGGAGGCAATTCTGTCAACATAAGAAGAAACGAGGTTTTCTTGAAGGCTCCCTCCGGGAGGGAGCTGTCCCGTAGGGACTGAGGGAGAACGCGTCATGAGCGATTTGAATTTCTGCCGAAGGCATGCGGCTGTGGTTTCTGCTTTGATTACAAAATATAGCGACTCAAACCGATTGTGCCGCGGTCTCCTTCCGACGGCTTCGCCGCCACCTTCCTCTGAAGACCGTTCCGGTCTTCCAAGGAAGGCATTCTGACAACCTGATTTCCTCTTAAGTTGACAGCATTGCCTCCCGGAAGGAGCCTCATTGAGATAACCTTATTCCTTTTTAAGCTGACAACATCATTTCATCCCCATATAAGGAGGAAACATCATGCTTACACAACGACTCGGAAGCAGAACCCAGAAGGATCCCGCGTTTGTTGACGCCCTCATTGCCGAGATCACCGCGCATCCCGGCTGCTGCGATGAAGTCTGGCTCGCCACCAATTACGGCTTCACGTCCATGGACGTCCACCGTCAGACCGCCGAAACCCTCCGGGAAGTCGCGGAAAAATTCCGGAAGATCGGCATCCGTGTGTCCCTCCAGCTCAGCAACAGCATCGGTCACGGGCAGTATATGCAGAGTCAGGACTGCTCCGGCCTGGTTTACGACGGCTCCCCCGTCGAACATATGGTCGATGCGGACGGCACCTCCGCCGATTACTGCTTCTGCTGGAACGGACCGAACTTCCGCCGCTACGTCATGGAGGAACTGCGCGCGTACGTGACCGCGATTCAGCCGCACACCCTCTGGGTGGACGACGACCTCCGCGCAACCAACCACGACCCCGTCCGCCGCGGCTGCTTCTGCCCGGACTGCATGGCAGCGTTCAACAAAAAATACGGCTCCTCCTTCACCCGTGAGGAACTCGTGGAAGCGATCAATTCTCCGGAAGACGACACCTGGCGGCTCCGCCACATCGGATTCCTGCGCGAATCCCTGTACGACTTCACGTACGAAATGGGGACGGTCATCCACGAATGTGCGCCCGACTGCGCGATGGGCTACCAGTACTGCGCGAACGGCGGCTACACCGGCTTCGGGTACGACTTCATCTTCGATGCCATGCGGAAATCCACCGGAAAGGATCCCGCATCCCGTCCCGGCGGAGGTTCCTACAACGATCATAACCCGAACACGTTCATCGACAAGGCGGAACTGCTCGGCTACCAGAACTATATGCTGCCCGACTATGTTCACGACCGCCGTCCGGAGATCGAAAGCCTGCCGGACATCGTCTACGGCAAGAGCATCGGCGGCACCTGCTTCGAAACATCCTACTACCTTGCGTCCGGAAACAACGCGATGAGCTACGCCATCCTGATGAACGACTACGAACCGATGTCGTGGCACGGACAGATGCTCGGCGCGTTCGCGAAGCACCGTCCGTACTGGAAGAAGCTCTGTGAATACAACAACCGCTCCCGCCAGACCGGTCTGAAGCTCGCGCTGACCCATGAGGGATTCCGTACCCAGTGGAGAAATCCCTTCGAATATTCCGCGGAATCGTTCTATTTCGGTCTGCCGTTCCGGTATTTCAACATCCCCGTTGCCATGACGCGCGAGGACTGCGATGTGTATCTGCTCAATGTGGAAAACGCACGCCGCATGACCGAAGCGGAGGTGCGTGACCTCCTCGGCAGGCCGGTCATCACGGACGGCGCGTCGGTGCAGGCGCTCATCGACCGCGGCTTTGACGTCGGCGCAAAGGTGCAGCACGTCAGCACGCGGATCCTCTCCGAAACATTCACGGATCACGCGGTTAACCGCGGCTTCGCCGGACATCGCTGGGGCGGCACATGGGGGCACAACAGCGACTGGGAAATTCTTGGAGATCATCTGGAAGTGCTTGGAACATACGTCCCCACGAACGGCACCGTTCTCGACCGGGAATACGCGGCAAGCGCGGCGTTTGTGACGCCGTACGGCGCAAAATGGGCGGTGATCTACAATATGTGGGAACGCGGCATCAGTTCGGAAAAGCGTGACCAGTACCGGAACGCGATGGAATACATCTCCGGAACGAAGTTTGCGGCGGAACTTGTCACGCCCATTCAGGCGATCCTTCATCCGCGTGTGGACGCGGACGGAAAGCTGGTCTGTGTTTCCGTGACGAACGTTTCGGTCGGCGACAGCGGTGAACTTGATGTGATCCTCCGCAATCCCGCGGGAACGAAGTTTATTTATATGGGACAGTATTCCGACGAAGTTGTGCTGGATGCGGAAGACCTCGGAAACGGCGAGTACCGCGTGAAGATTCCCGACATCCACGGCTGGTCGGTCGGAACAATTTTTGTGGAATAAAATAACGCTGCATAATGGCTCCCATGAAGACCGTTCCGGTCTTCGGAGGCAATGCTGTCAACTTAAGAAGAAATGAGGTTTTCTTGAAGGCTCCCTCCGGGAGGGAGCTGTCACCGTAGGTGACTGAGGGAGACCGCGTCATGTGAAGTTTGGTTCACTGCCGAAGGCATGCGGCTGTAAGTTTTGCTTTGATTACAAAATATAGCGACTCAAATTTTCAGTGCCGCGTTCTCCTTCCGACGGCTTCGCCGCCACCTTCCTCTGAAGACCGTTCCGGTCTTCCAAGGAAGGCAACAAAGAGAACCGAATTTTAGCTTCAGCTGACAGTATTTTACCGGTACTGCATAATAAATTAACAAAGGAAGAAAAACGATGAATACCAGACATATCCGTGACTACGGCATCACGATCGGACATATGCAGACGGGGGAACGGAACAAGATCACCGACATCCCCGGTGTGACCGTCGGTCATTATACCCTTGCCGACGGACGTCACAACACCGGCGTGACCGTCATTCTCCCCGCGCAGGACAATCTGTTTGCCGATAAGATGACCGCCGCTGTGCACGTCATCAACGGGTTCGGCAAGACCTGCGGCACCGTGCAGGTGGACGAGCTCGGCTATATTGAAACCCCCATCGCGCTGACGAACACGCTGAACGTCGGAAAGGTGGCGGACGCGCTCGTCGGATGGACGATCGAACGGTGCAGACGGGACGGCATCGGATGTGTTTCCGTGAATCCCGTGGTGGGCGAGACAAACGACTGCGGACTGAACGACATCTCCGACCGTCCGCTCGGGGAAGCGGAGGTATATGCAGCGATCCGGGACGCGTGCGAGGACTTTGACGAGGGGGATGTCGGTGCCGGACGGGGAACGAGCTGCTTCGGACTCAAGGGCGGCATCGGTTCGTCCTCGCGCGTGCTGACACTCGACGGGAAGATGTACACCGTCGGCGCACTGGTGCAGTCGAACTTCGGGCGCACGGCGGATCTGATGATCGGCGGACGTCCCGTCGGGGAACGGATCGCGGCGAAACTCAGAGAAGAGCAGGCGCAGACAGACAAAGGATCCATCATGATCGTTCTCGGAACGGACGTGCCGCTGTCGGAACTGCAGCTCGGGCGGATCCTGCGGCGTGCCGCCGTGGGACTGGCGCGTACGGGTTCGTTTATCGGGCACGGAAGCGGAGACGTGGTGATCGGCTTCACGACCGCGAACCGTTACCGGAGGGACGACGGCTCGTTCCGGACGGTACAGGCGGTGAACGACCGGCACATGGATGCGCTGTTCCGCGCGGCAGCGGAGTCGGTGGAGGAAGCGGTGCTGAACTCCATGACGGCGGCGGATCGCGTGGGGGACCGGCGGAGCAT
>JAFQFS010000153.1 GCA_017398585.1 Clostridia bacterium | reverse complement strand
CTACAAGGGCGTACTAAATCGAGGTTACGGAAGTGCCGAGCGCTGAACAAAACGGAGTTTTGAGAAGTCGCTCTCCTATTCCTCATGATCTTTATGACTCCACGTCAGCGGATCGAACAGTTTAAGCCAAACTCAATAAAAAATCCCCTTCTTTAAGAGGTTTGGAGGATGAGTTTAGGAGACTTGCTGCGCAAGTCTCCAAGGAACCTTTCCTCTGAAAAGGTTCCTCTCAAGAAACAATATTTTGTAACCCTACTCACATTTCACCACAGCCGAACCATCGTCGCGGTATTCGATGCGGTCGCCGGAGCAGTTGAGACCGTCGATGTAGGCGAGGTATTCGGCTTTGGAAGCGAAGGGGGGCTTGAATTCGGAGAGGATTTCACGGGTGCGGGCACCGTCGTCTTTGAGAAGGAGGTAAAGCATGCCCACCTGCCATTTTGCGCAGTCGACGCAGGCTGCAACGGGATCGGCAATTTCGTAGTCACTGCCGTGGCCGGTGCCGCGTCCGCCGCCGCTGTACGGATGAACGACCGGCATGATCGCCGAAAGGTCACCCATGTCGGTGCTGCCGGAACCCACGTGTTCGCTTACGCTCATCGGGTAGTCCGGAATCGTCAGCTTTGCCGCGTCTTCCGCCACCTTCATCATGCCCGTTGCGTTCCGGTGCGGACCGTAGCCGGGCGCGTCGATGATCTCGATGTTCGTGCCGAGCGAGAGTGCGGCGCCGGTCAGGGCGCGGTTCACCTTCCTGTTCGCCTTCACGATCGCGTCAAAGCTGCTGCCGCGCACGTAGCTTTCCAGCGTCACCGTCGCCGGGATTGCGTTTACCATGTCGCCGCCGTGCGTGATGATCGGATGCACGCGGATCGTGTCCGGTTCCGCGAACGTCTCACGGATCGCGTTCACCGCGTTGATGCCGCAGGTCGCCGCATACAGCGCATTTCTGCCCGCCCACGGACTGCCGCCCGCGTGCGCCGCCTTGCCCTTGTAGATGATCTTCTTCGACATGCAGCCGATCGAGCCTCTGCCGATCGAATAGCTGCCCGATGTGTGAACCATGAACGCCGCGTCCACACCGTCAAAGTAGCCGCGGTGCAGGAATTCCGTCTTGCCGCCGAGGTATCTGATCTTTCCCGCGTTCTTCAGTTCCGTACGGTATTCGATCTCCAGCAGTTCCTCCGCCGGTACCGCGCACAGACGGATGCGTCCGCACATATCGTCAAGTACGCCCGGTTCCTTCAGAGCAGCCGCCACCCCGAGAAGTGCCGCGCACTGCGCGTTGTGACCGCAGGAATGAACGGCCCCCGTCACCGGATCGGCATCCTTGTGACCGGGACAGATGATCGAGTCGAGTTCCCCGAGGACAAGGATCTCCGGACCCGGACGTCCGGTGTCAAGAACGGTGTAGAAACCCGTGATGCCGTCGGCGAGGGTGAGATCGTAGCCGAGTTCGCGGAACTTTTCTTCCATGTAGCCGGAGGTCACAGTTTCACGGAAACCGGTTTCGGGGTGATTCCAGATAAAACGCTCGGCTTCCAGAATCATATCACGGTTCTTCTCAACCGCGCTGTTGATGATGTCTTTCATGTTTTCCTTCCTTTATTATAATGTTATATGTGATTCTATTCTACAGTATATTTATGTGAATTTCAATATGTTTCATTCACTTTTTTGGATTTTTGGGTGGGGCGTGTGTGCGGATTTTTCGTTTTGGGGGAACGGTCGCTTTCTTGAAAGAAAGCTCCGCAAAGAACTTTAATCTGTTACAGCCGGATTTTGCAGTTGATATGGGAGAGAAGGGAAAAAGGAAGGAATTTTCGGTGGAGTACGGCTGAAATTTGTTAGACCTGTAGCCATATAGTCATAAAAATCATGAGGAATAGTGGAGCGACTTCTCAAAACTCCGTTTTGTTCAGCGCTCGACACTTCCGTATACTGGATATAGTGCGCAACTCCAGAATTCAGCTACTTTACGTCTTACACCGCTCGAGT
>JAFQFS010000152.1 GCA_017398585.1 Clostridia bacterium | reverse complement strand
TGCGGCTTTGCGATGGCTCCGCGTCTGCCGAAGTCTACGCCGCCAAGGGCGAGAGCTGGGACGAAGGAGGTGCCTTCCGTGTTGGAGGTGCTGCCGCGGCGGGCGCCTTCGAGGAGGGAGTTTTGCTGGTAGCCGCCCAGAAGCCGGGTCGCCCAGTCCGGATCGTTGGCGACGTGTGCCATGCCGCGGATCATTTCCGGTTCAAACGGCGGCGGGTCTTTATGGGCGCAGACTTCTTTTACACCGAAGGATTCCAGCTCTTTCAGAACGGAAGGACGAAGTTTTGTGCCGATCGTGTAGTGCAGGACAGGCTTTTCAAGGTAGAAGCCTTCCATATCCTTTGCCGGACGCGTCATACTTCCGGGACGCGGTTCCCACGCGGACTGGATCATGGCGTAAGGGAGCACATCGTCCGGAGCGAAGTCGCCGATCTCGTCATTCAGCCGAACGTAGGTGATCAGTCCGCGCCCGAGGACTTCCAGATTCCGGCGGTGGACGGATTGTCCTGCGTTCTTCAGTGCGCTGCTGAACTGGTTCACGAACGCGCGGCGGCCTTCGCCGATCCCTTTGTATTTCACGATCTGTGCCGGGTTCGGGATCCCTTCCGTGATCACGTCGCCGGCCTCCACGGTATCTCCCGGCTTGACCGTAATGGCGACTTCTTTTCCCTGCTGCCGTCCGACGTAATGTTTCACGCCGTTAATGTACACGTTGTGTCCGCCCTGCGGCAGGGCTTCGATCCTGGAAACTCTTCCGTCTTCGGTCGCGTGCACGGCTCCCTGCTGGAAGTGCTTCGGGACCTGGATCATCTGGTTCAGGTATGTGAAACCGGAGATCGCTTTGCCGGAGTCGGCGGAAATAACACCGCCGGAGTGTTTTGAGGAAATGGCTGCCTGCGTGATCGGTTCCGAGACAGACTGCACCGCGGAGATGCCGACGAAATCCCCGACAGCCGGACGGCCGCCGAACTCACGGACACCTGCGTCGTACGAGTAAATACCTCCGTTCGCCGGACCGCCTACCATGACGGACCGCACCAGGATCCGGTCATGTCCCTGCCGCTTGATGTCCGAGAGGATCGCCGGAGTCAGGAGCGTATTCCGCTTGTAGCCCGCGACCGGGTGTGCCAGATAGGAACCTTCGTTATCCGGATCACTGATGTCTACCGGATAGCCGGTCGGTGTGGTTTCGTCGTAGGGATCCGGAGAATCATCGCCGGTAACGACTTCGCGATGCGCGATCTGGACGAGCTGCTTGGCAAGGAAGCCCGCGTCGGCAGTCGCCCGCTGAAGGTCCACGGAGCCTTTACGCGCTCCGAAAGCACCGGCGAAATACTCGGCAGGGGTCAGACCGCGGGAGTAGCCGTGCACGACCGGGAACGGGATCGGACGCTCTTCCTGATCGACGTACAAAAGGTCCGCGCCGATGATGGAATTGAACGTTCCCGGCTTCTGTGCTCCGGTCCCCACCGCCTGATGATAGAAAGGCGAATCCTGCTCTCTGCGTTCCGACAGGCTCCCTTCATTCAGCGTTTTGTGGTGCTTCATCGTTGCTTCGATGATTTCCTTCTGAACGCGCGGATCATCA
>JAFQFS010000151.1 GCA_017398585.1 Clostridia bacterium | reverse complement strand
TTGAAAGGGGTTCGGGGAAACGGAGGAACGGAGTTCCTCCATTTCTCGAAAAAGTTTTCCCCGAGAAACTTCACTTCTTACTTTGCCAGAAGAAGGTCGAAGTTTTCGAGGGCGGTGCAGAGTTCCTTGAGGAACTTTGCTGCGGGAGCGCCGTCAACGGCTCTGTGGTCGAAGGTGAGGGAGAGGCCCATAGCCGGGTAAACCTTGCCTTCAGCGTTCAGGCGGTTGGTGGTGCAGCATACGCCGAGGATGGCAGTCTGCGGAGGATTGATAACGGGAGTGAAGCTTTCAACGCCCATCGAGCCGAGGTTGGAGATGGTGAAGCTGCCGCCGGACATTTCGTCGGGAGAGAGCTTGCCTTCGCGTGCCTTGCCTGCGAGAGTCTTCGCCTGAGCGGAGAGTTCTGCGAGGGTGAGGGTGTCGGAACCGAAGATAACGGGAACAAGGAGACCGCGGTCGGTGTCGACTGCCATGCCGATGTTTGCATGCTTGTACTTACGGAAGGTATTGTCGATGAGGTTTGCGTTGATTTCGGGATAGTTCGGGAGAACGCGTGCAGCCGCGAAGAGGATCATATCGTTGATGGTGATCTTGGAGAGACCGAGCGCTTCGCCGTTTGCCTTGAGCTTTGCACGGTATGCAAGAAGGTTGGTTGCGTCGAAGGAGGAGTTGAGGGTGAGCTGAGCCATTTCGGAGAGGGAAGCGTGCATGGACTTTGCGATGACCTTGCGGATGTTGGACATCGGTTCGTCGGTGTATGCACGGAAGTCATCAGCCACAGGTGCAGCTGCAGCGGGAGCTTCCTTGACTTCTTCAACAACTGCGGGAGCAGCTTCTTCAACAACGATCGGCTTGCCTGCGAGGAAGTCTTCTACAAGAGAAGTGGTCGCAACGAAGCCTGCGTCAAGTGCCTTGTTGATGTCGCGTTCGATGATTCTGCCGTGAGGGCCGGTCGGAACGACCTTGGTCATGTCAACGCCGGTCTTGAGCGCGAGGTTCTTTGCTCTGGGGGAGATGAACACTCTTGCTCCTTCTGCTTCGGATACGGTAGCTTCCGCTTCAACGATCTTGGTTTCAGCGACTTCTTCCGTCTTTGCTTCTTCTGCGGGAGCTTCTTCTTTTGCTGCGCCGGGAATAAGAGCGGAGATGTCTTCGCCTTCTTCGCCGATGATGCAGACGGGGTCGAGACAGGGAACTACGTCGCCTTCAGCAGCGAGGAGTTCGAGGATGGTACCGGAGAACTGGGAGGGCTCGTCAAAGGCACTCTTGTCGGTTTCGTAGGAGAACAGGATGTCGCCCACTTCCACACGGTCGCCTTTTTTCTTCTGCCATGTCGTGATGATACACGACTCAACACTTTGTCCCTGACGGGGCATTATGACGATGTTAGCCATATGTGTTATCGTTCCTTTCCTTTATGTAAAATAGAGATTGGCTTACTTGTTTTCTTCCTCCACGTTGATTACGCGTACGCCGTTTTCCTCCGCAAGAGCGGCAAGCTCGTCCGGAAGAGCGGAACTCGTAATCAGCACGTCGATGTTCTCGAACGTGCAGAACGTGTACGGAAGGGACTTGTCAATCTTCGACGCGTCCATGAGAATAATCACTAACCGTGCCTTTTCCACCACGATCCGCTTCAGTTCGCATTCGCTGTAGTTGCCTACGGTAAAACCGCTGCGCTCCGAAAGACCGGACGGGGAGAGCAAAGCAATGTCAATGTTGATGTCCGACAGGAACCGCGTTGCCTGCAGACCGGTGATGGTCTGGTTGTCGCGGTCGAGCCGTCCGCCGACCACATTCACGATCGGCAGCCCGATTTTGCACAGTTCAAGAGCGGACACCGGGTCAGTCGTGGTGAAGGTAAAACGGTCGTTGGGAACATAGGGGACGATCCGCTGCAGGGTCGAACCGGAGTCGATGAAAATCGAGCGGCCGGT
This sequence comes from Clostridia bacterium, assembly GCA_017398585.1. Lineage (GTDB taxonomy): Bacteria > Bacillota > Clostridia > Oscillospirales > CAG-272 > UMGS1696. Next base: position 36,279 of record JAFQFS010000151.1, on the reverse strand, counting down.
CTCCAGAAATTCCGCCGCGCGCGCGGTGATGGAATCCTTCCAGTGGATGTTTTCCTTCATACGGGCGGTGATCGAGTCATCCGTCTGCGTGGTGATGAATTTCATGCTTCTGGCACCGCCGCGTACCTTGATGGCTTCGTGTTCGCGCTCGAAATATTCGATGTCGCGGCGCAGAGTCATACCCGATACGTCCGGAAACATTTCTTCCAGTTCCTTCAGGGAAATGAAAGGCTTTGACAGAAGCAGGGAACGGATCTGTTCACGTCGTTCGTTGTACAATCGCATTCGCTCCTTTCACTGAATTTGGAAACTTAATCCCGTTAAAAATCGGGAAATCACATTATTCTGATTTATTTTAACACATTCGATGTGAAAATGTCAACCTTTCCGCGTGATAAAATAGGAAAAAGCGGTATTGACCAAATCCGCTGCGTACGCACACGGACATTTTGTTCAAACTTATGTAATAAAATAGTGATAGATTTCCTCGGTGTCGGTGGTATAATAAAATCTGAAGAAAAAAGATATTGCGGAGGTTTTCATGGCAAAGAAAAAATACACCATTCTTGTTGCGGCGGCAGTACTCCTGTTTGCTGCTGCCGGAATTATCATCACTTCCGCCCTTGCAGAGCCGGTGATACGACTGGAGATCGCAGAGTCTTCTCTTGAACTCAGACCGGGCGATTCCGTGCAGCTTCATGCGAAGGGCTATACCGCCGACGGCGAAGAAGCCGCGGAGGAACAAACGAAGAACCTTCCGGTACGCTGGCGTGTCCATGCGGACGACCTGTATATCTGTACGGTTGATGACAGCGGAATTCTGAGCGCGTTGAAGCCGGGAGTGGTAAACGTGCAGGCGTATTGTGAAAAAGAAGATCTGTTTTCCCGTCCGATCACCGTCAGCATAAAGGAAGATTGAATGAACAAAGAAAAATACCGGCTTCCCAACCGGTATTTTTGTGTTTATCGAACGTTTTGCGCGATCATCTCCGCCACCTTGATGACGTCGCCCGCACCCATGACGAGGATCATGTCACCTTCGCCGGAAATCCGGTCCGCATACGCCGCCGCTTCCTCAAACGTGTGGATGACAGAGCAGACCTTTCCCGCCGCCGCGATCTTTTCCGCGAGCATGTCGGACGATACTCCGTAAATGTTCGTTTCACGCGCCGGATAAATGTCGCACAGCACGATTTCGTCCGCGCCGCACGCCGCGAACGCTTCGACGAATTCGTCGAACAGTTCCGCCGTACGGGAGAACGTGTGCGGCTGGAACACCAGATTCAGCCTGCCGCCGCAGATCTTTCGCGCACCGCCCATCGTCGCCGCAATTTCGGTCGGATGGTGTGCGTAGTCCGTGAACAGCGCCGCGCCGGACGCGGTCACACAGAGTTTTTCCATCCGTCGGCAGATGCCTTCGTACTTTGCCAGACCTTCCGCTGCCTTTTCCGGGGAAATACCGCAGACCGATGCCGCCGCAAACGCCGAGAGGGCATCTGCGATGAGGTGTTCGCCGGGAACCTGCAGGGTGATGCGGGCGATCTTTTCACCCCGGTGCATCAGGTCGAACACGGGATAGCCGCCGCACTCGCCTTCGTTCCCGGAATAAAAATCCGCTTCCGGATTGTTCCGTCCGAAGGTGATGAGCGTACCGGTATAGCCTTCCGCCGCTTTCATGCAGTTTGTGTCGTTCCGGTTCACAATTGCATACCCATTTTCGCCTGTGAGAGCCATGAAGTTCCGGAAGGATTCGATGATCTGTTCGATGGAATGGAAGTAATCGAGGTGGTCGAGTTCAATGTTCAGCACAACGGCAACCGACGGATTGAAATCAAGGAAAGAATCCATGTATTCGCATGCTTCGAACGCGAAATAGTCATGTCCGCCGATGATGTCCACGGTGCCGGATTCCTTCATTGCCGCACCGTTGAACACGGTGGGATCAACTCCGGCGTTGGTGAGGATGCGCGAGATCATACCGGTTGTTGTGCTTTTTCCGTGGGTGCCGGAGATACCGATGCGGTTTTTGAACCCGGTCATGATGTAGCCGAGGTAGTCCGCACGGGAGATGCAGGGGATGCCGTGTTCACCGGCATAGACGTATTCCGGATTGTCCGCGGGCATTGCGACGGTGTAGACAAGCGCGTCGCAGTCTTTAAGATGGCTGCCGTCAGACTCGTAGTACACGGTGACTCCCATCGCTTCGAGCTTGCGGGTGATGTCGCTTTTGCTCCGGTCGTAGCCGGAAACACGGTGGCCGCGCAGGTGAGTGATGTGGGCGAGAGCGTTCATGCTGACTCCGCCGATGCCGGCGAAGAAGATATTTTTGCTGCCGTCGAGCAGGTTGTTTATGTAATCGGCGCCGAAATGAGTGTTAGGTAAAGCCATAATTCCATCCTTTGAAAGAGTGTGTGGTGGTGGGAGATTGATATTCACATTTATTATAACATATTTTTTAAAAAAAGATACATTCCTTTTAAAAAATATTTATGAAACGCTTGAATTATTTTCACAATGTACGTGTATAATTATAATCAGCCAAGACAAAATGAAAAGGGGACATAAAGTAAATGGTAATCACCGATATCAAAGTAAGAAAGTTGTTTGAAGAAGGGCCGATGAAGGCAATCGTATCCGTCACATTTGACGATCAGCTCGCACTTCACGATATCAAGGTAATCAGCGTACGTGACAAGAACTTCATCGTTATGCCCAGCCGCAAGAATCCCGACGGCACCTACCGTGACATCGTTCATCCGATCAATGCCGACTTCCGCGGCCATCTCGAAGAAGAAGTGATCCGCGCCTACGAAGAAGAACTCGCGCGCGCAGCAGCCGAACGCGAAACCGAACTTCTCGAAGAAACGGAAGCCGAACCGGCAGGCGTATAAGCGAACAAACGCCTTATAAAGATCCGCGGGGAATCCTTCCCCTCAAAAAAATGTATTTCCCATGACTTTTTCAGAACGTCTCGACTGCCCCTCCCGAACCGAATTCCGCGGACCGGTATACCGTCTGCGGCAATCCGGTTCGGGAGGTTTTTGTTTTCCGCGAGCGGTCTGCGGACAGTGTACAATATTCCATATCCTGAACGGCGTTAAATTAATTTTCCCGGACCGGACAAAGCCGCATACAAAAATATCCCGCATCGAAAGCGGAGGTTTATGCAAGAAAACAAAATTTGCAAATTTGCGGACAGGTATGTCATTTTCTGCAGATTTGTGGTATAATTATGCGAATAGATTTATAAATACTCACATTTTGCAATTTCAGAGGAGAGCAGACATATGCCAAGAGATTTTACGATCAGGAAAGTTCTTCTTATCGGTTCGGGTCCGATTGTAATCGGACAGGCGGCGGAATTCGACTACGCCGGAACACAGGCGGCAAAAGCACTGCGGGAAGAGGGGATTGAGGTCGTCCTTGTGAACTCGAACCCCGCGACCATCATGACCGACTGTGCGATGGCGGACCGCATCTATCTTGAACCGCTCACCGAGGATGTCATCAAGCGGATCATCGCGGAAGAAAAACCCGACAGCATTCTCGGGACGCTCGGCGGACAGACCGGCCTCAACCTCGCGATGAAGCTCGAACACGACGGCTACCTCGAATCGCACGGCGTCCGTCTGCTCGGCGTTGCGACCGATACCATCGATCGTGCGGAAGACCGTCAGCTTTTCAAGGAGGCGATGGACAAGATCGGTCAGCCGACCATCGCTTCCGATATCACCACCACCGTGGACGGTGCACTCGACCTCGCCGCACGGCTCGGATATCCCGTCATCGTCCGTCCCGCATTCACACTCGGCGGTACGGGCGGCGGCATTGCAAACGATCCGGACGAACTTGCCGGGATCGCCGAAACGGGCATCCAGGCGTCCCCGATCGGTCAGATCCTCATTGAACGCTGCATCGCCGGATGGAAGGAAATCGAATTCGAAGTCATCCGCGACAACGCGGGGAACCACATCACCGTCTGCTCGATGGAAAACATCGACCCCGTCGGCGTGCATACCGGCGACAGCATTGTCGCCGCACCCGCGCTGACCCTTGCGGCACCCGAATATACCATGCTGGCAGATTCCGCTCTCGCCATCATCGACGAACTGCAGATCACCGGCGGCTGCAACGTCCAGTTTGCGCTCAATCCCGACAGTTTCGAATATGCCGTCATCGAGGTCAACCCGCGTGTTTCCCGTTCGTCCGCGCTTGCGTCCAAGGCGACCGGCTATCCGATCGCGAAAGTCGCAACCAAGATCGCCATCGGCTACAACCTCGACGAGATCGAAAACAAGGTCACAGGCACCACGATGGCGTGCTTTGAACCGACGATCGACTACATCGTCGTCAAGTTCCCGCGCTGGCCGTTCGACAAATTCGTCTACGCCACCCGCCGGCTCGGCACACAGATGAAGGCGACCGGCGAAGTTATGGCGATCGCTCCCAGCTTCGAAGCGGCGTTCATGAAAGCCGTCCGCGGCGCGTCCATCGGCATGGATTCCCCAGGCAGTGCAAAATACCGCGAAATCCCGTCCGAAGATCTTCCGAAGCTCATTGCGGAAGGCACCGACGAGCGCATTTTCTTCGTTTACGAAGCGATCCGCCGCGGCAGTCTCACGAACGAGGAAATCTTCAATATCACAAAGATCGACCGCTGGTTCCTCACGAAAATCAGGAAGATCGCCGATCTCGAAAATGCCCTCGAAGCGGCCGGAGCCGCCCTTGATTTCGACCTGTACAAGCAGGCAAAGCTCACCGGCTTCCCGGACAGCGCGGTTTCCCGCCTGACGGGCATCAAAACCATCCCGTACACACTCCCCGCAGTGTTCCGCACGGTCGACACCTGCGCGGCGGAATTCGGTGCGGACACACCGTATTTCTATTCCACTTACGATGAGGACGACGAAGCTTCCGCGTTCATCTCTTCGCACAGCAGAAGCCCGCTCGGTACCGTCATGGTCGTCGGTTCCGGCCCGATCCGCATCGGACAGGGCATCGAGTTTGACTACGCGTCCGTTCACTGCGTCTGGGCGCTGAAAAAAGCCGGCTACGACGTCATCATCGTCAACAACAACCCCGAAACCGTCTCCACCGATTTCGACACGGCGGACCGTCTCTACTTCGAACCGCTGACTCCCGAAGATGTTGCCAACATTATCAAGGCAGAAAATCCCGTCGGCGCGGTTGTCGCGTTCGGCGGTCAGACTGCCATCAAGCTCACACGCCATATCGCGGCGTGCGGCGTCCCGATCATCGGCACTTCGCCCGACATGATCGACTGCGCCGAAGACCGCGAACGTTTCGACGAACTTCTCGAACGCTACGGGATCAACCGTCCCGTCGGCGAGACCGTCATGACGGCGGACGAAGCCCTCGCGGCGGCGGAAAAGGTCGGCTATCCCGTCCTTCTGCGCCCGTCGTACGTCCTCGGCGGACAGAACATGATCATTGCCTTCACCGAAGCGGACATCCGCGAATACATGGCGATTATCCTCGCGCAGGGCATTGAAAACCCCGTTCTCGTCGACAAATACCTTATGGGTACGGAACTTGAAGTCGACGCCATCTGCGATGGAGAGGACATCCTTATCCCCGGCATCATGGAACACGTCGAACGCACGGGCATCCATTCCGGCGACTCCATCGCCGTTTATCCCGCACAGAACGTCGACGACGACATGACCGACTACATTGTCCGCCATACCCGCAACCTCGCTCTCGCACTCGAGACGAGGGGGCTGATTAATATCCAATACCTCATCTATCAGGGCGAACTCTACGTCATCGAGGTTAACCCGCGTTCGTCGCGCACCGTCCCGTACATCAGTAAAGTCACGGGCATCCCGATGGTCGACCTCGCGACCCGCTGCATGCTCGGCGAAAAGCTCGCGGACATGGGATTCGGCACCGGTCTGTATCCTTCCTCGCCGTACGTCGCGGTCAAGGTTCCGGTCTTCTCTTTTGAAAAGCTCAGCGGGCTCGACACCGCACTCGGTCCGGAAATGAAGTCCACCGGCGAAGTCCTCGGACTTGCGGGGACGTTCGGCGAAGCACTGTTCAAGGGACTCCGCGCGGCAGGGTATCAGCTCCGTGAAAACGGCGGCGTTTTCCTGTCCGTCCGCGATACCGACAAGGGCGAAATCGGTCCGATCGCAAAGAAATTCGCCGCTCTCGGCTTCAAAATTTACGCAACCGAAAATACCGCGCAGGCAATCCGCAAGCACGGCGTCAAAGTGGTCGCTGTCTCTCACCTCGATGAACCCGGCACCACGCCGCGCGAACTCATCAGCGAAGGTCTTGTGAACTACATCGTGTCCACCTCTGCGAAGGGAAGGGATCCGCGCTACGCAAGCGTCCGTCTCCGCCGTCTCGCCGTCGAACATGCCATCCCGTGTCTGACCGCGCTTGATACCGCAAACGCCGTCGCCGACAGCATCGCGAGCCGCTGGAACGAAAACTGCATTGAACTCGTCGACATCAATAACCTCCGCTCCGGCAAAGTCACACTCGACTTTGTGAAGATGCACACCTGCGGCAACGACTACATTTACTTTGACTGCATGAACACCCCCATCCGCAATCCGGAAGGGCTGTCCATCAGTTTTACCGACCGTCACTACGGCATCGGCGGCGATGGTACCATCACGATCCTTCCGCCGGACGCACCCGGCATGTCCGGTACTGCGGATGCGGCGATCCGCATGTTCAACCGCGACGGCAGCGAAGCAAAAATGTGCGGCAACGCCATCGGCTGTGTTGCGAAATATCTCTACGAAACCGGTATTGTCATGAAGCGCGACATGGAGATCGAAACCCTTTCCGGTATCAGAAAAGCGCATCTCGTCACCCGGCACGGGAAGGTCATCCGCGCAAAGGTCAGCATGGGCCGGCCGCAATTTGCTCCGGAAGCGGTTCCCGTGAATCTGAAATCCCGCACCGGCCGCATCGTCGGGGCACGCGCGGAACTGGCGGGCGACATCTATAAGATCACCTGCGTTTCGATGGGCAACCCGCACTGCGTCATTTTCGCACACGAAACAGAAGAATTCCCGAGCATTATCTCCGACCTTGAGTCCTGCGGATATGCCATTGAACACGATCCGCTCTTCCCGGAACGCACGAACGTCGAATTTGTGCAGGTCATCGATGATCACACTCTCGTTGCGCACATCTGGGAACGCGGCTCCGGCGAAACGTACGCCTGCGGTACGGGTGCGTGTGCGGCGGCGGTTGCTGCCGTGGAAAACGGCTTCTGCCGTCCCGGAGACATCACCGTTTACGTCAAAGGCGGCGCACTGACGATCGGGTACAGCGGCGGAAATGTGACAATGACCGGCGAAACCTGTGAAATTTACCGAGGAAGTGTGGAAATTTAGGGAAAATTTGTAGAAAGTGTCTGCGATTAAATTTTGAATTTTGTTGACAAAAACGTGAAAATTGTTTATAATAAAATTTGCGTGTTTATAATTTTATTAAAATATTAACATAATCACAGTGAGGTCAATTATGAAGAAAACACTTTCTCTTCTCCTGATTCTGGCTGCTCTTCTCCCCACTTTCACCGCATGTGCGGACAACAGCGGGGAAGCGGCAGTCAATGATACCCCCTCCGCTCAGTCCGACACCGCCAACACCTCTTCCGCAAAGGAAGAAGAAACCCGCTACACCGCAAACATTCCGGAAGGCACCGACTACGACGGCAAGTCCTTTACCGTTCTCGCATACCCTGTGGAAGTTTTCGTATGGGGCGACGTTGACTGGAATGCCGAAGAAATGACCGGTGAAGCCATCAACGACGCGGTTTATACCAGAACGCTCAATACGGAATCCAAGCTCAATGTGGACATCAAGGTAGAACACATGGATGCTTACGGCAACTCCACCGCGATCCAGCAGTCCGTGACCGCACAGGACAACGCATATCAGCTCGCGACCAACAATCTCATGGCGGTATTCACCATGAGCCAGAGCGGTCTCCTCTCCGAACTCAACAACTATGCGGCACAGGGTTCTCTCGATCTCGGCGCGGCATGGTGGGACCAGAACTGTATCAATGACCTTTCCATCGCCCACAAGAACTATATGCTGACCGGTGACATCGGAACCATGTACAAGAAGTCCATCGGTGCGATCATGTTCAACAAGGCGATCCTCGGCGACTATCAGATCGAAGACCCGTACGCACTTATGGAAAGCGGCAAGTGGACCGTTGACAAGATGGTTGAGATGGGTGCGATGGTATCCGATGACCTCAACGGCGACGGCGTAATGGATACAAACGACCGTTACGGTCTCATCTGCTTCTGTGACATGATGGGTCTCGCATTCATCGGCTGCGGCGTTGAAATGGCTGCAAAGGATGAAAACGACGTTCCTTCCGTTACCCTGTATTCCGAAAAGGCCGTATCCGTTGTCGACAAGCTTGCGACCCTCATGTACGACGAAAACCTCAGCTGGAGCTGGTCCAAGGCAGGTCTGACCGAAGAAACCGCGTTCTCCATGTATCAGCAGGACCAGTCCCTGTTCTACTACGGCGAACTTCACTCCGTTGCAACCATGCGTTCCATGGACTCCCCGTTCGGCGTACTTCCCATGCCGAAGTATGACGAAACCCAGGCAAATTACTACCACTGCGTCAACCCGCACGTAGCCTCCGTATACTTCATTCCGATCACCAATGTGGAATACACCATGACCGGTCATGTAATGGATACCCTCGGCGCGGAATCCAAGAACGAACTCACCCCCGCATACTATGACGTAACCCTGATCGGTAAGGTCAGCCGTGACGCGGAATCCGCAGCATCCCTCGATATCATCATCGGCTCCATCCGCTACGACATCGGTTACCTCTCCGGCATCGGCATCAGCTCCATGCTCAACACCATGGCAAACTCCTTCAACACCGACCTCGCTTCCCAGTATCAGAAGCAGGCTAAGGTCTTCGACAAGCTCCTCACCAGAATCGTCGACACCTTCGTTGAAGGCTGAGAACCGTCCTGACAAGATCAACCAAGAAATACAGAAAAGGTGCAGTCCGTTTCGGACTGCACCTTCTTTGTATTTCTTACAGGAATTTTATTTCTTCTTGACCAGCTCGTTCACTTCGTCGTAAGTCTTCACGATGTCTGCGGAGGGTTCCGCCGTCGCGAGGCTGACCGCAACGATGAAGACGCAGGAGATCAGGAATGCGGGGAGAAGTTCATAAATTGCAAATGCACCGCCGAGACGGCTGATGCCGTACTTCCATACGAAGACCATCCCGCCGCCGGAGATCATGCCGGCAAGGGCGCCCCACTTGTTGGTGCGTCTCCAGAACAGCGCAAACAGCATGACCGGACCGAATGCAGCGCCGAATCCAGCCCATGCGAACGATACGATGCGGAAAACGGAGCTGTCCGGATTCCACGCGAGGATGAGCGCGATGACAGAAATTACGGCAACGGAGATCCGTGCGATCCACATCTGCTTCTGCGCGGAAATGTCTTTCCAGAGGAACCGGCGTACGATGTTTTCGGAGACGGAGGAAGCCGCCGCGAGAAGCTGGGAGTCTGCGGTGGACATGGTTGCTGCAAGGATACCGGAGAGAATGATGCCGGCTATGACGGCCGCAAAGCTGTCAGTGTTGGCGATCTCATCGGAAATATAAATAATGATACGTTCTGCGTCGAATCCTTCCGCGGCAACGCCGTCGGTGATAAAGCCGTGGTTGATGGCGAATGTCAGGCCGATGAAACCGATCAGAATCGCGATGCCCATGGAGATGAAGACCCATACGGTCGCAATCCGGCGGGAGAGCTTGAGCTTGTCGGTGTCTTCGATCGCCATGAAGCGGAGCAGGATGTGCGGCATACCGAAGTAACCGAGCCCCCACGCAAGCGTCGATACGATGGGAAGGAAGCCGTAGGCACCGTCGGTGCCGGTCAGGCTGAAGTATTCGGAGAGGGTACCGGAGGAAGTCAGAGCTTTTGCATTTTCGGCAACAGCGGCCATGCCGCCCGCATTTTCGATGCCGAAGCATACGATAACGAACAAAGCAATGCTCATGACGATGGACTGGATGAAGTCCGTGGTGGATGCCGCAAGGAAGCCGCCGACCATGGTATAGAACACGATCACCGCGCCGCCGACGATCAGAGCGACATGATAGTCAATCCCGAACAGGGAATTGAAGAGCTTGCCGATGGCCGCAAAACCGGAACCGGTGTACGGCACAAAGAAAACGATGATAACCAGTGCCGCGATCAGCGTAAGGATCCCGGAGCTGTCCCCGAAACGGTTGGAGAAGAAGTCCGGAATGGTCGCGGAATTGTTTTTCTCGGAATAAATGCGGATCCGGCGGGACACGATCAGCCAGTTCAGATACGTGCCGATCCCGAGACCGAGCGCGGTCCAGAACGCTTCCGCGAATCCTGTGGTGCCGCCCGAGACGCCGGTCAGCAGGGCAACGCCCGGAAGCCCCATCAGCAGCCACGAGGACATATCGGACGCTTCCGCGCTCATCGCCGTGACGAACGGGCCGAGCTTTCGTCCGCCGAGGTAGAAATCGTCGGACGATTTGTTGTTTTTGGAACACCGCACACCAATGTACATGACCATAATCATGTAGCAGATGATGGCAAGAACGATCATTGTGATTTTCATAAGGTCACTCCTGATATAGGATTATTTTATTGTGCATTATAGCATTTTCCTGTAATGCTGTCAAGGTGGTTTGGAGAATATCTGATAAAAATGTGGGATTTTTTTGCGTACAGGATTGACATTTTTGATGAAAACGTATAAAATAAAGAAAAATATATGCTGCCCTACGGCAGAACGGAGGAAATTATGGCATACAAACTCGGTATTATCGGCTTCGGCGGTATGGCAGGCGGTTATCATGTGGACGCGGTTCGCCGTGCGGACGTCCCGTTTGAACCGGTTGCAGCGTACGACATCGACCCCGCGCGTCTCGCATACGCAAAGGAAAGAGGACTTGCAGCGTACGACAATCTCGACGATTTCTTTGCTCATGAAGGCGGATTCGACCTCGTTCTGGTCGGAACACCGAACAACTACCACTGTGAAATGGCGTGCCGTGCGATGGAAGCGGGCTTCAACGTCATGTCCGAAAAGCCGGCGGCAATGACCAGCGAAGAACTTCAGCGCATGATCGATACATCCGAACGTACCGGCAAACTGTTCACCGTACATCAGAACCGCCGCTGGGACCGTGACTTCATGATGATCAAAACCGCGATTGAAAACGGCGAGATCGGCAAGCCGTACATGATTGAATCCCGCATCCAGTCCCCGAACGGCAACGGCGATATGTACAACTGGCGCGGCATGAAGGACCACGGCGGCGGCATGCTCCTCGACTGGGGCGTTCATATGCTTGACCAGATCTGCTGGCTCATCAAGGAACCGATCAAGTCCGTTTCCGCGAACGTCTTCCCGCTCTGGTCGGAAGAAGTGGACGACTATTCGAAGGTCATCATCACGTTCGAAAGCGGTCTCGTTGCGCACATGGAAGTTGTCACCTATTCGCCGATCCCGCTCCCGCGCTGGATGGTCTACGGGGACCGCGGTGCGATGACGATGCAGGATATGGGCGACCCGACGGTCAAGGTCCGCCGCATCAAGAAGGACGAAAACAAGGTCATCGACGTTCCGGCGTTCATCGACCACAAGGTCATCACCCGCAAACAGAAGCGTCACTTTATTGAAGAATTCGAAGAACTGGAAGTTTCCGACGTCGGTGCGGGCGGTGACTGGGGTTCTGTCTACAAGAACATCGCAGGCGTTCTTGCGGGAACGGAAGAACTGATCGTCAAGCCGTGCGAAGTCATGCGTACGTTCAAGGTCATCGAAGCGGCGTTCAAGTCCGCAGCCGAAGGCAAGACCGTACAGTTCTGACCGAAGATGGAACGGCGCATCCGCAATTCAGCGAAAGCCCTCATCATCCGTGACGGAAAGATGGCAGCCGTGAAGCTCGAAGACAGCGACGGCGTCTGGTACATCATGCCGGGCGGCGGTCAGGAGACGGAGGAGCTGCTTCCGGACGCAGTGAGCAGGGAGGTATCGGAAGAACTCGGACTGCGCGTCCGTGCAAAGGAACTGGTATTCGTCGTCGAAGGGCTGCACGGCGAGAGCTTCCACCGCGTCGATCTGGTGTTCCTGTGCGAGGTTCTCGGTGAGATCGAAAACGCCGTTTTGCACAGCGATACGAATCAGGTGGGCGTCGAGTGGCTCGACCTCGCGGCACTGAACACCGCGCCGCTCTATCCGTCGAAGCTCCGCCGGCAGATCATGAATCTGTACGAAGGAAAGCCGTATAAGGTATACCTCGGCAACGAGGAAGCCGGCGATCCGGAAGTGACGGAGTGAAAAGGAGGTAACCGCCATGGGAGCATTTTTCATCATAATTTTTATGGGATTTGTCGGCACGATGATCGACCTGATCTTTTTTGAAATGACGAGCGATTTCGGCATTATCATGGCGATTGCCGCGATGTGTCCGATGATTCTGAACAGAATCGGCGGAGACGATCCGGATGACGAAAATACCGACTATGGTCAGGATGAAGAAGAGTCGGAGCAAGGCGAATTATCCACGGAAGAACTGACACCGGACGATTTGGAACAAGACGAATCGGACGACGATAACGATACAGATCAAACATAAAATCATAAAATAATAATGGAGGAACAACGATGTTCAACGGACTTTGTGCAGACTTAAACGACATTTCCAAACTGTCGTTTGCGAAGACCCGCTCGGTCTGCCCGGAAAACTTCACGGGCGAAAAGGGCAAAGCCGGCATGGCGGAAACCGGTACCGGCGCATCCTGCGCGCGTGACCTCGGACGCGGCTGGAAGATTTCTCCCTCTGTTCCCGTTCCGGCGCACACCACGTTCACCCTCTGCGACATTCAGGCGGAAGGTGCGATCAAGCATTTCTGGATCACCGGCGCAACGAGCTGCTGGCGCTGGCTCATCCTCCGCATGTACTGGGACGACAGCGACATTCCCGCCGTTGAATGCCCGCTCGGCGACTTCTTCTGCACTCCGAACGCGGAAGTTTACGCGCAGATCAACTCCCTCGCGGTCTGTGTGAACCCGAAGATCGGTCTGAACTGCTACTGGACGATGCCGTTCAAGAAGCGCGCCCGCATCACGCTTGAAAACATCAGCGACCACGATTCTACGATCTACTACCAGATCGACTATATCGAAACCAAACTGGAAGACGAAATCGCCTACTTCTGCGCCCGCTTCAACCGCATCAACCCGCTGCCGTACAAGACGGACTACACTATCATCGACGGCATTAAGGGGAAAGGCCAGTACGTCGGCACACACCTGTTCTGGGGTGTAAACAACAACGGCTGGTGGGGCGAAGGTGAAATCAAGTTCTTTATGGACGGCGACACCGAATTCCCGACCATCTGCGGCACCGGCACGGAAGACTACTTCTGCGGCGCATACAACTTCGACGTAAACGGTCAGTACACCGAATTCTCCTCTCCGTATACCGGTCTGTCGAAGGTTATGCGCGGCAACGGCGCGTACGACGTCAGCCAGCGTTTCGCTCTCTACCGCTGGCACATCACCGACCCGATCTACTTCGAAAACGATCTCCGCGTGACGATCCAGGCACTCGGCTGGCGCAAGGACGGCAAATACCTCCCCCTCCAGGACGACATCTCTTCCGTCGCCTACTGGTACCAGACCGCCCCGTTCACCGAATTCCCGCCGCTCCCGGACAAGGATTATCTGGAAATTATTTAAATGGAGTTTTCTTGGGGGAACACTTTTTGAAAAAAGTGTTCCCCCAAACCCCTTCACAAAAACTTTTAAACTGGATATGGAGGACGAGGTATGGCTGAAAAATATCTTTATGTGATGGCGGGGTTTGATGAGGAGACGGAAGAACGTCTGGCGGAACTTCAGAATCTGCTGTACGAGAACGGATTTACCGGAACGCAGACGAAGGGCATCCCGTTCCATCTGTCGCTCGCTTCAAGACCGGCAGATGAGGAAAACGAAGAATGGCTGCTTGAGATCATACATGAAGTTGCGGAGATTTCGTTTGACTTTACCGTTACGTTCAATCACATCGGGATTTTTTCCGGCGGAAAGGTTCTTTTTGCCGCGCCCGATCCGGAGATGGAACTCCTGCATCTGAACGGACGCTTTGATTTCTCCGACGACAGCTGGACGCCGCACGCCACCCTCCTGATTGACGAACCGTCCGTGATTCTCGACGCACTCCCGATTGTGCTGGAAAAATTCAAACCGTTTACCGCACGGATCGACAAACTGTACCTGTACGAATTCTTCCCGTCCCGGCACATTGCGACCGTCGGACTCGGTGCGGAGAACCGGAAGCTCGTGCAGAAATGGCTCGGCGCCTTTGCATCCGATGTTCCCGCAGACATCCTCCGCGACCATGTGCTGAAATCCTGCAACCTTCTGTGGCATGCGTTCACATGGGGTGAGGCGGACTGCCTCGAAGGGGAAGCGGCAAAGCAGGCGTTTGACGCTCTCGATTATACCGAAGCGATCTGTTTCGAGAACGGGTATTCCAGTTACGATTTCCCGCGGATCGACAAAATCCGCACGGTCGGCAAAATGACCGCCGCCGACCTCGATAAATATTCCGACATCTACATCACCGCACCGGATTTCTCATGGACGTACGTCCACACTCACGAAGACCCGTTCTGCGGCCCGTATTTCTGCAGAAAATAAACCGGAGGACTCCCAATGCTCAATAAACTTTCAAAGAAAACCATCGAACGTCTCTGGACGGCGAGCCTGATCGTGATCAGCGGGATCCTGCTGATCCTATTTGCGTCCTCGCTTCTGGGGCTGGAACTGCCGATCCTCATGATCCGGATCCTCGGCGTGATCGACCTTCTCGCCATCCCGGTACTTGCATGGACAACCTACCGCAAACTGAAGCGTCCTTCCCGGAAGTCCGCTTCAAAATCCACGAAAGACTAAGGCATGTATCCATCCGATACCGCCTTTTTCTTTTTTGCAAAATTTTCTTGACAAAACAGGTTTAATGTGTTAGACTACATATATAAGGTTGAACGCATTAAACCGATTCCGTCAAAGGAGGGATCCGCCATGGCAACCCCGAAAATTTTCGAAAGCGAATACCGTTTCTGCACCATTCTGTGGGCGCACGAACCGATCGGCAGCACCGAACTGGTAAAACTGTGCAGAGAACAGCTCGGATGGAGCAAATCCACCACCTATACCGTCATCAAACGCCTGTCGGAACGCGGTGTGCTGAAGTGCGAAAATACCGTTGTGACGTCGCTCGTCTCGCAGGACGACGTACAGGCAGCTGAGATCGACGAACTGGTTGAAAAGAAGTTCGAAGGCTCGCTTCCCGCGTTCATCGCCGCGTTCACAAAACATAAGAAGCTGACTCCCGCGGAAATCGACGAGATCCGTAAAATGATCGACAGCATCCAGCCCGAGTAATCCCGAAAGGAGCGCATACCGATGGAAAAACTGTTTCTCGAATTCCTCAACCGCAGCATCACCGCCGGATGGCTGATCCTCGCCGTGATGCTTGTCCGCGTGCTGTTCCGCCGCGCTCCGAAATGGGTGACGGGATGCCTGTGGATTCTCGTCGCCGTGCGGCTGGTGATGCCGTTTTCCGTGGAGAGTGTGTACAGTCTCATCCCTCGTACGGAGACGGTTCCGTATGAGATTCTGTACAGCGAAACGCCCGCGATTGACACCGGCGTGGAAGTGCTTGATCTCCTTGTCAATCATTCGCTGGAATCTTCGGTGCCCGATCCGGGGGACAGCGTCAATCCGCTTCAGATCGTCGCCGCACTGTCCTCGTTTGTCTGGTTTGCCGGAATGACCGTCCTGCTCATTTCCGCCGCTGTTTCGTACATTCTTCTGAAACGCAAAGTCCGCACCGCTGTTCGTCTGCGGGAGAATATCAGGCAGTCCGAACACATCACCGCCCCCTTCGTCCTCGGCATTTTCCGCCCGACGGTGTATCTGCCGTTTTCCGTGGAGGATGCGGATGCCGAATACATCATCGCGCACGAAAAAACGCACATCCGTTACGGTGACCACCTTGTAAAGCCGTTCGCGTACCTTCTGCTGTCCGTCTACTGGTTCAACCCGCTGATGTGGGCGGCGTACATTTTATTATGCCGCGACATCGAACTGGTGTGCGATGAACGGGTCATCCGGAATATGAGCACGGACGAGCGCAGAGCTTATTCGACGGTCCTGCTGGAATTCAGCACAAAACAGCGGCTGATTGCCGCCTGTCCGGTGGCGTTCGGCGAAGTCGGCGTGAAGACGCGGATAAAGTCCGTGCTGAATTACCGGAAACCGGCGTTCTGGGGAATCGTGCTGGCACTGTCGGCATGTGTGGTCTGCGGCGTCTGCCTGATGACCGATCCGCAGCCAATCGAAGGACTTCCGTCGGCAGAGAGAATTGCCGGTATAACGATCAGCCATTCTATTTCCGAACTATATATCCCACTGGACGGAGAGCAAATTCCGCAGTTGATGGAGGCTTTCGGTACAGCGACAAAAACATATCGTTCTTCCTATAATGATACACTGGATATGACTTCTCTGGATAATAATGCTTATCTGGAAGTGACCATCAGTTTGGCGGATGAAAGCATTTCGCCGCCATTTCAGAAATATTATCTGTACAGTCAGAAAGGGAAGGCATACCTCATGCGCCCGTACGACGCGGTGTACCGGTTCGACGATGAATTTTATGATGTCCTGTATAACTATTATTTTATCAGTCTGCGTGAGCATACACAGGATGTGTATCTCCGGTACATTCATGAGAAAATGGATGTGGAACGGGAACTGGAGCAGGCGATGCAGAATACGGAGATACTGTCCAATGATCTTGAGAAAGCCCTGCAGAAGGAAGAACTGCTGATTCAGCAGTATAACGAAGCAAGGGAAAGAGAAGAGGAACTGAACGCTGCGCTGGAACAGTACCTTGCGGAGCGGAACGGCTGATTCCGGAAACCGAGAGGGATACACGGGTATCCCTCTTTTTTTGTGCAGGATATACAGTTTGATAACATAAAAAGTATCGGAATTGTTGAAGAAAAAGTTCCGGAACCTCTTGACAAACGGGCGGAAAAGGAGTATAATACACAAGAATTAAAAACAAAGCAGAACATTCTCCGTTCTCACCTTACGGCAACGAGGCACGATAGGGTCAATAACCACCCGGAAAGACGAAAGTCTTATTGTGTCGCGCGGAGAATATTCTCGGTGCGATTTTTTGTTTACAGCATTTGGAGGTGCATAACTATTAGCGCGAAAGAACTTACAATCAACGATGACATCCGGGTCAAGGAAGTACGTATGCTTGACGAAAACAACGGTCAGCTCGGTATCATGAATCTGAATGATGCCAAGGCTTACGCTTATGAGCGCGGGCTCGACCTCGTGCTTATAGCTCCCACCGCAACCCCGCCGGTAGCACGTGCGATGGATTACGGTAAGTATCGTTATGAGGCAGACAAAAAGGAAAAGGAAGCCAAGAAGAAGCAGCAGGTCGTAGAAGTCAAGGAAGTTCAGCTTTCCTGCCGTATTGACACGCACGACTTTGAAACCAAAGCCAACCGTGCGATTAAATTCCTGCAGGACGGAAACAAAGTAAGAGTAAGCCTCCGGTTCAAGGGCCGCGAAATTGCGCACCAGGAACTCGGACGTGAAATGCTCGAACGTTTCCAGGAAGCAGTATCCGAATTCGGAACCGTCGATAAGAAGCCCGTTCTTGACGGAAAGCAGCTTACGATGTTCATCGCGCCGGTGAAAAACACGGCTAAGTAATACGCGCGGTTTGTCCCCTGGGGTCGATGACCCGATGCAAGAGAAAATCGCCTGATTCCACCAATTGAAAGGATATACAAAAATGGGAAAGATCAAGACACACAAGGCGTCTGCCAAGAGATTTGCTGTTACCGGTACCGGTAAGGTAAAGGTATTCCATTCCGACCACCGTCATAACCTCGGTCAGAAGACCCAGAAGAGAAAGAGACACCTCAGAAGCAGCCAGATCCTCAGCCCCGCTATGACGGCTAACGTCAAGAGACTGATCGGTCAGGACTAAGTTTCAACGAGACGCAAGAGATTATACGAGTTAAGAAAGGATAGAATAAAATGGCAAGAATCAAGGGCGCAATGATGACGCGCAAGAGAAGAAATAAGGTATTAAAGGCTGCCAAGGGTTACTGGGGTTCCAAGTCCAAGCACTTCAAGATGGCTAAGCAGGCCGTAATGAAGTCCGGCAACTATGCATACATCGGCCGCAAGCAGAAGAAGAGAGATTTCCGCGCACTGTGGATCACTCGTATCTCCGCTCAGGCAAAGGTTAACGGCATGAACTACTCCACTCTCATGCATGGCCTCAAGCTCGCTGGCGTTGATCTCAACCGCAAGATGCTCGCTGAAATCGCAGTATCCGATAAGGAAGCTTTCGCAGCTCTCGTTGAAACCGCAAAGGCAGCTCTCTAATTGAACATAAATAGGGTGTTGCGCCAGAGTAACACCCTATATTTGTAAATGGGAGGCACCGGGGAAAACTTTTTGCAAAAAGTTTTCCCCGAACCCCTTTCAAAAATCTTCAATCTGTTATAGTGACAAAGTCAGTGCAAATTGATAGAACTACATGAGATTAGACGAATTTCTTCATTATTATGATGCCGAGTATATTTCTTCCCGTTCCAACGCGAAGGTGGTCATGCTCGGCAAACTTTCCGATAAAAAACACCGGGACCGGGAATCCGTTTTTCTTGCGGACGGCGTGAAGCTGGCGCAGGAAGCGGTGAAGTATGCCCGCCCGCTGTATCTCATTCTCGCGGAATCCGTTCTTGATACGGACGCCGCAAACGATACCGCAGGGCAGTATAAAGATGCGGGCATCCCGATCTATGTTTTCTCCGACGCCGCGTTTGACAAAATTTCCACAGAAAAATCCCCCGACGGCATAATCGCCGCACTTGCTTATATGACCGGGCTTCATATGTTTACGATGCGGGGCGATATAAGCAAATTCGACGATTGGCAGAACGGCCGGCGTCTTCTCCTCCTCGACAGCATCCGCGATCCCGGCAACCTCGGCACCATCCTCCGTTCTGCGGAAGCGATGGGCATCACCGGCGTGATCCTCGCCGGATGCGCGGATATCTACAACCGCAAGACCGTCCGTGCGGCGATGGGAACCCTGTTCCGCATGCCGCTTTACATCGCGGACGACAGCATCCCGCTCATTCATAAAATGAAGGATTCCGGAAGACGCGTTCTCGCGGCGGCGCTCGGCGAACATACGCTGACCCTCGGCGACTACGATGTTCTCGTGAGCGACTGTCCCGTGATCGGCAACGAGGGGCACGGTCTGTCCGATGACGTGATCGGCGCCTGCACGGCCTGTGTGCGTATTCCGATGGCAGGGAACACCGAAAGCCTGAACGCGGCAAGCGCGGCAGTCTGTATCCTGTGGGAATCCTATCGTAAATTCAGATAACGTTATTTCGGGAGGTAACCTATGACAGAAGATACACGGATTTATTACGTCTGGCTCGCGCTGGCATTCGGTCCGGCGAGCAAACTGGCCGTCAAGCTTCTGGATGCGGTCGGTTCTCCCGAAGCTGTTTATAACGGAAAATCAAGCGATCTCCTGTCGTCCGGCGACCTTTCGGAAAAGGAGATCGAACAGGCAAAGGCGCTTCTGAAAACACGTACACTTGAGGATGCAATGCAGACGATCGAAACATGCTCCGGCATGGGTATTGAAATTCTGACTCCCGAATCTGACGCATATCCGAACGCGCTCCGTTATCTTGCCGACCGTCCGCTTACGCTTTACCTGCGCGGAACGATGCCCGACTGCAATTACAATATGACCACCGCCGTCGTCGGCACCCGGAAAATGACCGATTACGGCAGAAACATGGCGTATTCCATCGGTGTCGGACTGACGTACGGCGGTTCGATCGTTGTCAGCGGCATGGCGCTCGGTTCGGACAGCATGGCTCTGATCGGTGCGCTCGACAGCGACGGACAGGTCATTGCCGTCCTCGGCTCCGGTGTGGATGTTGTCTACCCGCGCGAACACCGCGACATCTACCGGAAGATCATCGAAAAAGGCGCGGTCATTTCGGAGTATCCGCCCGGAACTCCGCCGATCGGCAGCCATTTTCCGGTGCGCAACCGCATTATGAGCGGCATTGCCGACGCAACCGTCGTGATCGAAGCCGATGCGAAAAGCGGTTCTCTCATCACCGCCGCCCATGCACTTGAACAGGGCAAAAAAGTGTTTGCCGTTCCGGGAAAAATCGGAGATCCCGGCGCGGAAGGTACGAACACCCTTATCCGCGACGGTGCGCTGACCGCTCTGACCGCCGAAGATATCCTCGCGGAATTTGAATTCATGTACCCGCATTCCGTCAGCGTTCAGCGCGCACATTCCATGCTCCGCGGCAGGGACATGAACGAACTGTCCCGTACCGCGATGGCACGCTCGCGAATCAATTCCCGTACCGAATCCGGT
Source organism: Clostridia bacterium (assembly GCA_017398585.1). Classification (GTDB taxonomy): domain Bacteria; phylum Bacillota; class Clostridia; order Oscillospirales; family CAG-272; genus UMGS1696. The sequence goes on along the minus strand of JAFQFS010000151.1, from coordinate 15,713 downwards.
TCCCTCGGAACCTCGAATTTCTACGGCTCCGGTCCGTACGGCGGCCGCCGGAGTGAGTATACGGCAGACGGACAGCCCATCCTGCCGCGAATTCCCGAAAAACGGATGCCTTCCGCACCGGCGGAGCATCCCGTTCCTCCGAAACCCGTACCGGAAAAAGAACCGGAACCGCAGAAGAAGACCTCTCGGCCGTTCAATGTAGTAAAGTCGTTTTTCGGACTGGAAAAAGAAAAGAGCGGGGGAAAAACCGAAAAACAGCGGGTAAAATCTGACGAAAAGATCGTTCCGGCGAAAAAAATTGAGCTGGATATGCTTGATGAAACGGAAATCAAGGTATATAATAAAATGAAACCAAGCGTCCCGACGCTTCCCGACGAACTGGTCGATGCGGAAACGTCCGTCAGCGCCGTTCTGAGCGCACTGACCATGCTGGAGATGGCGGGCGCGGTGGAATCCGGCGGAGGAGGTTATTTCGTACGCGTCCAGCCGGATGACATCATGCAGTCGATCAACGACTGAAGCAATTCTCACCCCACACTGACAAACGAAGGGAATAACAATGGCACATCTTCTCATTATGGAGTCCCCCACCAAAGCGAGCACCGTTAAGAACTATCTCGGTTCGAACTACAAAGTTGTCGCTTCCAAGGGGCACGTCCGTGACCTGCCGAAGTCCACGCTCGGCGTTGACATTGAAAACAATTTCGAAGCACATTATATAAATATCCGCGGCAAGGGCGACCTCATCAAGGAACTGAAAAAAGAGGTCAAGAAGGCCGACAAAATCTACCTCGCAACGGACCCTGACCGGGAGGGGGAAGCGATCGCGTGGCATCTCGCGGTTTCCCTCGGAATCCCGGAAGAAAAGGCGATGCGTGTAACGTTCAATACCGTCACCAAGTCCGTTGTAAAGGAAGCGATCAAGAATCCGCGCGGGATTGACATGGACCTCGTCAACGCACAGGAAACCCGCCGCATCCTCGACCGCATCATCGGCTACAAGGTCAGCCCGTTTCTCTGGAAGGCCGTCAAGAGCGGTCTTTCCGCCGGACGTGTTCAGTCCGCGGTCACCAAGCTGATCGTCGACCGTGAAAACGAGATCCGCGCGTTCGTCCCGAAGGAATACTGGACGATCGACGCTGTTCTTGAGAACAGAGAAGGCAAGGCGTTCGAGGCAAAGTTCTACGGCGACGCGGAATCCAAGGCGAAGATCGATCTTCCCGACGAAGCCGCAGCCAAGACAGTCGTTGACGCGGTAAACGGAAAGCAGTTCCTCGTTGCGGACATAAAAAAGGGCAGAAAGATCAAGAATCCCGCCCCGCCGTTCATCACTTCGACCCTTCTTCAGGAAGCGTCCCGCAAGCTGAATTTCCAGTCCCAGCGTACCATGAAGGTCGCGCAGGAACTGTACGAAGGTATCAACCTCGGTTCCGAATTCGGCGGCACGCAGGGTCTGATCACCTATATGCGTACCGACTCTCCCCGGATTTCCGAGGAAGCCAAGGCGGAAGCGAAGGAATACATTATCGGCAAGTACGGCGAAGAATACTATCCCGAAACGCCCCGTACCTACAAATCCTCCGCGAACGCACAGGACGCGCATGAAGCGATCCGTCCGTCCGGCGCCAAGCTGGAACCGCAGGCGATCAAAAAGCTTCTTTCCCTCGATCAGTACAAACTTTACAAGCTCATCTGGGACCGCTTCATCGCCAGCCAGATGGAATCCGCGGAACTCGCGACCGTCCAGACCGACTTCACCTGCGAAGGTTACCTCTTCCGCGCAAGCGGTTACACCGTAAAGTTCGCCGGCTATATGGCGCTGTACGAGGAATCCGCCGATGAATCCGAAGCGGGCGACGACAACATGCGCATCCCGCCGGTCGAAGAAGGCGAACTTCTCAGCTCTCAGACGGTGACTCCGGCGCAGCACTTCACCGAACCGCCGGCACGCTACAACGAAGCGTCCCTCGTCAAGTTCCTGAAGGAAAAGGGGATCGGCCGTCCGAGTACCTACACCCCCATCATCACTATCATCATCTCCCGCGGCTATGTCAAGCGCGAAGGCAAATCCTTCGTTCCGACCCCGCTCGGCGAGATCACGACCAAGCTTATGTGCGAGTATTTCCCGGACATCGTGGACTATAAGTTCACCGCATCCATGGAAGACCGCCTCGACGATATCGAAAACGGCGAGTGTGCAATGCTCACCGTCCTCAACAATTTCTACGAGGGCTTCAAGGGCGAACTCGACAAGGCGCTCGAAAATATCGGCACCAACGACATCGAGCTTCCCGCGGAAGAAACGGACATCGTCTGTGAACACTGCGGCAGCCGCATGATCGTCAAGAACGGACGTTACGGCAAATTCGCCGCATGTCCGAACTACCCGGCCTGCAAGAACACCAAGCCCCTTGCCAAGACGGGCGAAGGTCTGGTCGAAAAGGTTCCGGAAATTGCGCCGACCAAGTGCGAGCTCTGCGGCGCGGATATGATCCTGCGCAACGGCCGCTACGGAAGCTTCTACGCATGCTCCCGTTATCCGGAATGCAAGTTCACCAAGCAGAAGACCCGTTCTCTCGGTGTCGCGTGCCCTCAGTGCGGCGCGGACATCGTGACCAAATACGGCAAGAACAAGACCGTATTCTACAGCTGCTCCAAGTATCCGGAATGCAACTTCTCCTCGTGGGATATGCCGACGCCGGAAAAGTGCCCGACCTGTAACGGTATGCTGTACCGCAAGAAGGGCAAGAACCAGCTCGTATGCAAGACCGAAAACTGCGGATATAAGGTCGATATTCCGCCGGAAGAAACCGAAACTGCCGACCACACCGACATCGAAGCATGAAAAACATCAATATTTACGGCGCGGGACTCGCGGGCTGCGAAGCTGCATGGCAGGCAGTCCGTCATGGCGCACACGTCACGCTGTACGAAATGAAACCGCACAAAAAGTCCCCCGCACATCATTCCGATACCTTCGCCGAACTCGTCTGCTCGAACTCCCTCCGGTCCGCGGAGATCACCAACGGCGTCGGACTTCTCAAGGAAGAACTGTTCCGGATGGGTTCGCTCATCATGGAATCCGCAAGAAAAACTCAGGTCGCGGCAGGCGGTGCGCTTGCCGTTGACCGCGTCCTGTTCTCCGAATACATCACGGACAAGATCCGCTCCCATCCCGAAATCGGGATCGTCGAGCAGGAAATGACCTCGATCCCCGAAGACGAGATCACCGTCGTCGCAACCGGTCCGCTTACCTCCGACGCAATGGCGTCCTATATCTCAAATCTCATCGGAGGCAACAGCCTGCATTTCTTTGACGCGGCCGCTCCCATCGTGGATGCCGAATCCATCGACATGACCAAGGCGTTCTACGCGACCCGTTACGACAAGGGTTCGCCGGACTACATCAATTGCCCGATGAGTGAGGACGAATACAAGGCGTTCTACAAAGCGCTCACCGAAGCGAAGACCGCCGAGCTGCACGAATTCGAAAAGGGCGAAAAGATCAAGGTCTTCGAAGGCTGCATGCCCGTTGAAGTCATGGCGTCCCGCGGCGAAGATACCCTCCGCTTCGGTCCGATGAAGCCCGTCGGCATCAAGAATCCCGCGACCGGCGAAGAATATTACGCCATCGTCCAGCTCCGCCGCGAAAACGAAGAGGGAACCATGTTCAATCTCGTCGGATTCCAGACCCACCTCACATTCCCGGAACAGCGCCGCGTCTTCCGCATGATCCCCGGTCTCGAAAACGCGGAATTCCACCGCTACGGAGTCATGCACCGCAATACGTTCATGAATTCTCCCGAACTTCTCGAACCCGATTATTCCCTCCGCGCGAACCGGAACATCTATTTCGCCGGACAGATGACGGGCGTCGAAGGCTACATCGAATCCGCCGCATCCGGCTTCGTTGCCGGAACCAACGCCGCCGTGAAGGCTGCGGGCCGCGATCCGTTTATCTTCCCGGAAGAAACGATGATCGGCGCGATGGCACACTACGTTGCCCGCGGGGACAAGACCCAGTTCCAGCCGATGAACGCAAACTTCGGCATCATTCCGCCTCTTGCACAGAAGGTCAAGGGCGGCAAGAAATTCCGCAATGAGGCTTATGCACACCGCGCACTGGAAAAAGCGGACGAACTCGCAAAGATCCTCGAAGAACTCGTATAAACCGCATGGAGTGGAACAATGGATATCATTATTGACGCAATGGGTGGGGACAACGCCCCGGGAGAGATCGTAAAAGGCGCCGCCCTCGCTACCCAGAACTACAAATCCAGACTGATCCTCGTCGGAAACAAGCCTGTCATCGAAAAGTACCTGGCGGACTGCGGCGCGGATACCCGCATCGTCGACATCGTACACACCGAGGAGGTCATCACCATGGAGGATGATCCGCTTTCCGTGGTGCGTACGAAGAAGGAATCGTCCATGGGCGTCGGTCTCCGTCTGCTCAAGGAAAGCGGTGACGCCTTCGTGTCCGCCGGCAACACCGGAGCACTTCACGCAGGTTCGTCCCTCATCATCCGTCCGATCAAGGGCGTGCATCGCTCCGGTATTGCAACCATTCTTCCGTTTGCACGTCCCGTCCTCCTGATGGACTGCGGCGCGAACGTCAATGTCACGGCGGAATATCTCGTCCAGTGGGCGCTGATGGGTTCGATCTACATGAAAAACGTGCAGGGAGTAAAAAATCCCGAAGTGGGCCTCCTCAACAACGGTGCCGAGGAACATAAGGGCACGCAGATCCAGATCGATGCTTACCAGAAGCTGAAAGCATCCGAATACATCAAATTCGTCGGAAATATTGAGGGCAAGGAAATCCCGACCGCACCGTGCGATGTTCTCGTCACCGACGGGTTCACCGGAAACGTTACCCTCAAGCTCGTCGAAGGCATGGCGAAGTTTATGTTCGGCACGCTGAAAGATATCTTCACGCAGAACATGATGACGAAGATGTCCTATCTCGTCATGAAGGAGCAGCTCCGCGGACTCAAGAACAGCTTTGATGCGTCCGAATACGGCGGTGCACCGCTTCTCGGTCTGCAGAAGCCGGTCATCAAGGCACACGGCAGTTCCGATGCAAAAGCCATCTGCAACGCCGTCCGTCAGGCGGAAGCCTTCGTGAATACCGGTGTGATCGGTCAGATCTCTTCCGTTATGCAGGAACAGAAAAAACAAGTGGAGCAGAATAAAGAATGAACAATCCGATTAAACCGCAGTCCCTCGACGGTCTCGAGAAACGGATCGGTTACACTTTCAAAAACAGGGAATACATCACCGTTGCGCTGACGCATTCGTCCTATTCGAACGAAATGAAGGCGAAGGGACAGAAGACCCCCTTCAACGAACGCCTCGAATTCCTCGGGGATTCCGTTCTCTCCATCGTGGTCAGCTCGTACATTTTCGATAAATACAAGAATAAGCAGGAAGGTGACCTCACCAAGATCCGTGCCGCTGTTGTCTGCGAAAAGGCGCTCGCCAAGTACGCCAACGCCATCTCCCTCGGCGAATATATGTACCTCGGTCACGGCGAAATTATGAACAACGGCCGGAAACGCCCGTCCATTATTGCCGACGCGTTCGAAGCACTCCTTGCCGCCATCTACCTCGATACCGGCGAAACCTTTGAAGTGGTCGAACGATTCCTCCTTCCGTTCATCGCGGAGGAGATCGACTACATCAACGAAAAAGGCGTCTTCGTCGACTATAAGACCGCACTCCAGCAGATCGTGCAGCAGGTCAACGGCGAGATCCTCGAATATGTATGTACCGAGGAAAGCGGTCCCGCGCACAGCCGGTTCTTCAAGGTCGAAGCACGGCTCAACAGCAATATCATCGGCCGAGGCGAAGCGAGAACCAAAAGAGAAGCCGAACAGCAGGCCGCGCACGAAGCGCTCATCCTGTTCGGAGAGGCTGAATAATATTTTCCAATGAAGAAACCCCATGTGAACATACCGGTGTTTATTCCGCACCTTGGATGCCCGAATATGTGTGTTTTTTGTAATCAACGCGCCATTTCGGGCGTTTCTTCATTTCTGCGGGAATCCGCCGAAACGACTATCGCCGACGTTCTCGCCACTGTCCGTGCAGATACGGACTGTGAAATCGCGTTTTTCGGCGGTTCCTTCACCGGGATCGACCGCGCGCTGATGACCGACCTTCTCGATCTCGCCCAGTCCTATGTGAATTCCGGCAGAGTCTCCGGGATCCGTATGTCCACCCGCCCGGATTATATCGACGAGGAGATCATCGGAATTCTGAAAAATTATAAGATTTCCGCCGTCGAGCTGGGCATCCAGTCTTTTTCGGAGCACGTTCTCGCGTCCTGCAAACGCGGACATTCCTCCGAATGTTCCCGCGCCGCCATGACGATGCTCCGCGAATCCGGATTCCATACCGTCGGTCAGATGATGATCGGACTGCCGGGAGCCTCTCTCGCGGACGAACTCGCCTGCGCGGAGGAGATCTGCCGTCTCGGTGCTTCCGGATGCCGTATCTATCCGACGATCGTCTTCCGCGATACCGAACTGCACCGCATGACCGAGCAGGGCGGCTATTATCCGCTCACTCTCGACGAAGCCGTCGCGCGCAGTGCCGCCGTCCTCGACGTGTTCGTATGTCACGGCGTCCCGTGCCTGCGGATCGGACTGTGCGAGAGCGAAAATCTTCATTCCGACCGCACGTATTTTGCCGGACCGAACCATCCGTCCCTCGGCGAGCTGGTTTCCGGAGAGCTGTACTATAACCGTATCTGTGCCGCGCTCGACAAACATCCGCCCGTGAAGGGAAGTACCGTCACAGTATCCGTTCCGCGCGGAGACATCTCAATGGCAGTCGGGCAGAGACGTCGGAACAAAATAAGAATAGAAATTAAATATAGTGTAAAATCTGTCAAATTCATTGAAAAAGACAATTTTACGCGATATAATATAGAAATAAACGAAAACGGGGAGGCAAAGAATTGTATTTAAAATCACTGGAACTGCATGGATTCAAATCTTTTCCCGACCGTACCGTTCTGAAATTCAATAACGGCGCTACCGTCATCGTCGGTCCCAACGGCAGCGGAAAGTCCAACATCACGGACGCGATGCGCTGGGTGTTCGGCGAACTGTCCACGAAAAACATCCGCGGCAGCAAGATGGAAGACGTCATTTTCGCCGGAGCGGATGACAAAAAGCCGATGAGTTTCGCGGAGGTGTCCGTCACCTTCGACGACAGTACCGAACCGCGCATCCTCACCGCCGGCTATGACGAAGTCACCGTCACCCGCCGTTACTACCGCAGCGGCGACAGCGAATACTTTATCAACCGGAAAAAAGTCCGCCTGCGCGATATCTACGAGCTGTTCATGAATACCGGCATCGGCCGCGAAGGCTACTCCATCGTCGGTCAGGGCAGGATTGCGGAAATCCTCTCGAAAAAGAGCGATGAACGCCGTGGTGTGTTCGAGGAAAGCGCGGGGATTTCCCGCTTCCGCTACAAAAAAACGGAATCCGAGAAGAAACTCACGGAAACCGAAACCAACATGGAACGCGTCGAGGATATTGAGAACGAGCTTGCCGCACGTCTTGTTCCTCTCGAAAAGGATGCCGCGCGTGCACGACAGTACCTCGAACTTTACGCCGAAAAAAAGAAGGTCGACGTTGCGCTATGGCTCTACGATTCCGATAAGCTGAAAGAAGCTCTCACCAAAACCGAAAACGATACCAGACTTTCCTCCCACGAACTCGAAATGGCAGAAGACTCCATCAAAACGACATCCGCGAAGATCGAGCGTCTGTACGAGGAGTCCCACAGCAACAAGGAAGCCTTTCAGAAGACTCACGAAGAGACTGCCGCCGTCACCCGTCGGATGACCGATGCCCGTGCGGAGATTCTTGTCCTCGAAAAGGAGACGGAACACGCGGAATCCCGCATCACCGCCGAGCGTGCGCTGGCGGAATCCACCGAACGCAGCATCGCGAAGGAGCGGGAACGTCTCGGCGCCGCACAGGCGCAGCAGGATCTCCTCATGGAAACGTTCGAAGCCGTCCGGGCGGATTATGAATCCGCTGCCGCCGAAATCGCATCGCTCGATACGGATATCCGATCCCGTACCGCTGAACTGGACGCGCTCCTTGTCCGTCAGAAAGCGGCGGAATCCGCTCTGACCGACCTCAAGGTCCGGCTGAACGTGCAGGAAAGCAACATCGCAAATCAGCAGAAGCGTACGGATGCTGTTGCGTCGGAAATCCGCAAATACGAAGAAGAACTCGCCCGTCTCGACAAAACGGCGTCCGCCGCAGAACGTCAGATGGACAAATACCGGGCGATCGTCGCCGGAATTGACGACGAAACCGCCGGATACGGCAAAGCCGCCGAATCGCTCCGCACCACTGCCGCCGAAACCGGACGTCAGGTGAGCCGGAAGCAGGCGGAACTCGATTCGCTCGACAGCCGCATCACCGCGCTCGAGCGTATGCGCGACCACTTCGACGGCTATAATAACAGCATCAAGCATGTTATGAACGAGGCGCACGCCGGACGTCTCCGCGGGATCCGCGGACCGGTGTCCTACCTCATCAAGGTCGATCCGAAGTACACCGTTGCGATCGAAACGACCCTCGGTGCAGCGCTGCAGAACATCGTCACCGACGACGAAGAAGCGGCAAAGCGCTCCATCGAATCGCTCAAGCGGAACAATGCCGGACGTGCCACGTTCTATCCGCTGACTACCATCCGTGCTCAGTCCCGCAGCCACGATTACGACGGTGTTGACCGTGCGTTCGGATTCCTCGGCTGGGCGGACGAGCTCGTCTCCTGCGACGCGGAATACCTCAATATTATAAAATCACTTCTCGCACGCACCGCTGTGTTCGACACTCTCGACAATGCCGCAAACGCGGCACGTCAGAAAAACTGGCGTATTCGCGCCGTCACCCTCGACGGGCAGCAGATCAATTCCGGCGGTTCCTTCACCGGCGGTCAGACGAAGCGTGACACCGGGATGCTCTCCCGTGCGGCTCAGATCGAAGCCCTTTCTGCGGAACGCATCCGAACCGCTTCCGAACTTGAAAAACTCAAAGCGGAAGCCGCTGCTGCCGCAAAAAAGATTGCCGAACAGGAATCCAAAACCGCCGGACTTCTCGACCGCCGCAAGCTGATTAATTCCCTCATCGGAGCCGAACAGAAAAACTTCAGCGAAACCGATGGACGCCGCAGTACCATCCGCAGCCTGATCGAACGTCTGAAGAGCGACAGCGCGGTGCTGGAAGAGAACAGTTCTCACAGTTCGGAAGACCTTGACCGGATCTGCGGCGAGATACGGACACAGACCGCAGCCGTCGAAACGATCCGTTCGGAACGCGACAACATCGCCGCGCAGCGCGGGGAAAGCGAACTGCGGATCGCCGAACTCACCGAAACGACAGGCAATCTCCGGATCCGTCTGGCGGAACTTACCCGTGACCGTGAAGCCGCATCCGCTCAGATGGACGACACGGGGGAACGCATTGCCTCTCTCGAAACCGAATGCGGCTCCCATGCTGCCGCTGTCACCGCACTGGAACAGCAGATTCTCGCGTTTGCGGAACAGACAGCAGAGAAGAAAAAGGCGGCCGACGATTACAGCCGCCGCATCGCGGAGCTGACCGAACAGCGGACAAAGCTCGAGTCCAGCGGCGACGCACTGGAACTGCAGATCACGAATCTCCGTCAGACCGAAAAAACGCAGAACGCGAAGAAGGAACTTGCCTTCATCGCCCATTCGAAAAACGAAAGCCGTCTCGCCGCTCTCCGGGCGGATTCCGATAAGCTGACCGCACGTCTCTGGGACGACTACGAAATGACTTACGCCGCTGCGAAGAAATTCGTACAGGAAGCCGGTGCTCCGACGGTCACGGACGGAAACCGGAGCACGTATCAGTCCGCGCAGAACGAACTGCGCGCGAAGATCAAAGCCCTCGGCCACGTCAACGTCGAGGCTGTGGACGAATACAATGAGGTCAAGCACCGCTATAACCACATCAAAACGCAGCTCGATGACCTCCGCACCGCCCGGAAAGATCTTCTCGATATCCTCGAAGGGATCGAACGCGACATGAAGCGGATTTTCCTCGAGGCGTTCGAAAAGATCAACGGCTATTTCGGCGAAACGTTCCGCGAACTGTTCGGCGGCGGTCACGCCGAAGTGCGCCTGACCGATCCCGAAGACGTGCTGAATTCCGGTATCGAGATCAACGCGGCGCCGCCCGGAAAGACGATCAAGAACCTCAGCCTTCTGTCCGGCGGGGAACAGGCATTCATCGCTATCGCGCTGATGTTCGCACTGATCCGCGTCAATCCGTCGCCGTTCTGCATTTTTGACGAGATCGAAGCCGCCCTCGATGAGGTGAATGTCGCCCGCGTAGGACGGTACATAAGCAAGATCGCGAAGGATATGCAGATTATCATGATCTCGCACCGCCGCGGTACGATGGACATTGCGGACACCCTCTACGGCGTTACGATGCAGCAGAGCGGCGTGTCAAAAGTCTTTACGCTCGGCGCACTTGAAGAAGCCGCCGGGCTTACCGCAAACTGAAAATCAATCAACACTGGAGAAAGAAATATGGGATTTTTTGATAAATTAAAGCAGGGACTTGCCAAAACAAAAAATGCTGTCTTCGGACAGATCAACGAAGTCGTCAAGAATTTCCGCAAGGTCGACGAGGAATTCCTCGAAGAACTCGAAGAGATCATGATCTGTGCCGATATGGGCGCGGCAACGACCGAAAAGATTCTCGACGAACTCCGCGACCGCATCAAAACCGACAACATCAAGAACGCGGAAGATGTCAAGGATGTCCTCGGCGAGATCCTCCGCGCGCAGGTCGGCGAAGGAGAACCGCTGAATCTGGAAACCTCTCCGTCCGTCATTCTCGTGATCGGTGTCAACGGCGTCGGCAAGACCACGTCCATCGGCAAGATCGCGAACAACCTCCGCAAAGACGGCAGGAAGGTCATCGTTGCCGCAGCGGATACGTTCCGTGCCGCAGCGATCGAACAGCTCGCGATCTGGTGCGACCGCGCAGGAGTGGAACTTGTCCGTCAGAACGAAGGTTCCGACCCCGCATCCGTTGTGTATGACGCTATTGCCGCCGCAAACAAGCGCCGTGCGGACGTTCTCATTATCGACACCGCCGGACGTCTCCACAACAAGAGCAACCTCATGGACGAGCTGGCGAAGATCAACCGCATCATTTCCCGCGAACTCCCGAATGCGTCCCGCGAGACCCTTCTCGTTCTCGACGCAACCACCGGTCAGAACGCCGTCATGCAGGCGAAGAAATTCCAGGAAACCGCGGATATCACCGGTCTGATCCTTACCAAGCTCGACGGCACCGCAAAGGGCGGCGCGATCTTCTCCATCAAGGATGAGATCAACATCCCGGTCAAGTACATCGGCGTCGGCGAACACATCGACGATATGCAGCCGTTTGACGCAAAGATGTTCATCGACGCGCTCATGAAGGAAGAAGAAAAGAAGGAATCCGAGGAAGAAAACGGAGAAGACGAAGAATGACAAATATCGTTTTAGCCTCCAATAATAAGAAAAAGATCGCCGAACTCCAGACGCTTCTGGCGAAAATCTCGGAGGGTCTTGTCAATGTGCAGTCCCTCCGCGACATCGGATTCACCGATGACATCATCGAGGACGGCACCACCTTCGAAGAAAACTCCCTCATCAAGGCGGGAACTCCCGCAAAGCTCGGTCACATCGGCATCGCGGACGATTCCGGTCTCGCCGTCGATTTTCTGAACGGAGCTCCCGGGATCTACTCCGCACGCTATTCCGGTGAAGGCGCGACCGACGAAACGAACCGTGCAAAGCTCCTCTGTGAGCTGGACGGCATTCCTGCAGAACAGCGCACCGCGCATTTTGTCTGCACTGCAGCCCTTGTGCTTCCCGAAAACAGCGGATTCACCATTCCCGAAGAATGGCGCATTTCTCCCGAACTGTCCGCTGCCTCCGGCATTCCGCAGGAACGTGCCATGGTTGTCCGCGGCGAATGCCCCGGACGCATCCTCACCGAAGAACACGGCGAGGGCGGCTTCGGCTACGACAGCCTGTTCTATTACGAAGACTATCAGCAGACCTTCGCGGAAATTTCCGGCGAAGACAAAAACAAAGTATCCCACCGCGGCAATGCCATGCGGGAATTCACCCGCCGCCTCGCCGTAATTTTCAGTAAATAACGGAGACTATACATCATGTTAAACAGCAAGCAGAGAGCCGCACTGAAAGCAATCGCCTCCCAGACCGACGCCATTTTCCAGATCGGCAAGGGCGGCGTCGGCGACGCCATGGTCAAGTCCATCGGAGATGCACTGGAAGCACGCGAACTCATCAAGATCAGCGTTCTTGAAAATTCTGCGGAAACCTCACGCGGCGCCGCAGAGGAGATCGCGGAAGCGACCGGTTCCGAAGTCGTTGCCGTCATCGGACGCAAGATCATCCTCTACAAGGTTTCCTCCAAGCCCGAAAACCGCAGGATTTCCGTGACGATCTGACATGGAAAACCGTCGGAAAATCAAAACCGCCCTGTTTGGCGGCACATTCGCTCCTCCGCACCTCGGACATGTCCACGCGGTTGAAACGATCCTCCGCCATGCCGGACCGGACGAAATCCTCATCATGCCGACCGCTGTCCCGCCGCATAAGGTGAAGGCAAAGGGCGATACGCCCGAACTCCGCCTTGAGATGTGCCGCGCGGCGTTCGGAACGCTCGACCGTGTTACCGTTTCGGATTACGAGATCCGGAAAGGCGGGGTCAGTTATACCGTCCAGACCCTCGAACATTTTGCGGAGAACGAACCGGAACGCGAGATCCACCTCGTCTGCGGGACGGACATGTTCCTTACCCTCGACAAATGGTTCCGTGCGGCGGACATTTTCCGCCTTGCGAAAATTATCTGTATTCCGCGTGACCGCACCGACCTCGGTGTCCTGACCGAAAAGCAGGCGGAATACGCGGAAACCTACCGCGCGGAAACGCAGATCCTCGAGGTGGAGCCGATCGACATGTCCTCGACGGAGATCCGCCGCCGCATCGAAAGCGGAGAAGATCTTGACGCCTTCCTTCCGTCCGCCGTGACCGAAATTATCAAACGGGAAAATTTATATGATGCAGAGAACACTTGAACAGAACCCGAACGTTCCGACGGAGGAAGCGATCCGCACCCTGTCGGAACGCGTAAAGCCCTACCTGACCGGAAAACGGTATGCCCATACCGTTTCGGTCGCGGAGGAAGCGGCACGTCTCGGCGAAATTTTCGGATTTTCAAAGGACGATGTGAACCGTCTCCGCGTGTCCGCCCTGATGCATGACATCACGAAACTGGCGGATTATAAAAAACAGTTGCAATATTGTGAAGAATTTGGTATAATAATAGAACCGGAAAAAAACGTGTCGGCAAGCGTCCTTCACGGGATCACCGGTGCCGGACTTGCCGCACGCGACTTCGCGGAGTACGCGGATGCCGATGTCCTTGCCGGGATCCGCTGGCATACCACCGGCCGGTACGGCATGACCGTATTCGAATCCATCATCTATCTCGCCGACTACATCGAGCCTACCCGTACCTTTGACGACTGCAGAGCGGTTCGCCAGTATTTCTGCAGCCGCATCGGAGAATGCACGACGGACAGGGAACGGTGCGGTGTTCTCCGGGATACCATGATTTACTCCTTCGATCTGACCATTGAAAATCTGCTGGAAGGGCAGGACATCATCGACAGTGATACGATATGCGCACGCAATTATTTCATCGCGCTCGCATCGGAAGAATGAGAACCCAGGAAGCGAAATCCGGAAAGGAAACGATTCATTGAAATGATGCAGAACAACCTCAATAACGCGAACAATGACAATGAAGAAGATGTTTCGATGTATTATCCCGACGGCGACGCAGAACACATCGCAAGGGATGACCACGACGAAGCGTTTCTGAATGAAACGATAAAGAAAAAGAAGAAGATCCGGCGCAGAAACGGCAGACTGAAGAAATCCCAGATTGCGATGATCGTATCTATTTTCGTGATCTACGCGCTCGTCCTCGTCGTTGCCGCATGGATGATTTTCTACAAACCCGCTCAGCCGACCGTGGAGGAGCTTCCGTTTGACATCACGCCGATGGAGCCGTCCCAGAACGTGGTGAGCGACCCGAACAAGCCGCCGCTGACGAGCGGAGACGATCCGGTAAAATCACCGTCGGACGGCACAGTCACGGAACCGGTTACGGGTGAGACGGAGCAGCCTGCCTCCAGTGCCGATGAATACGTCATCAAGGAAGGCGTGTACAATATTCTCGTCGTCGGTCACGACGACGCGGCGCTCCTTGCGGACGTGACGATGATCGTCAACGTCAATACCAAGGACAATGCCATCACTGTCATGCAGATCCCGCGTGACACCTTCATTTCGCTGAACGTCCCGACCAACCGTGCAAACGCGGCGTTCAACACCTTCTACAACCAGTGCTACAGCGGTTCCTACGATGCGACCGTTCCGTACGCGATCGAGGAACTTGAAAAGATGTACGAAAAGAGCCTGTGCATCAATATCCACCACACGGCGGTTCTCAGTCTTGCGGGATTCCAGAATATCGTCAACATCATGGGCGGTGTCGGCGTATATCTGCCGGAAGGCATGTATTACGAAGACCCGGAACAGAATCTCTACATCAACATCGGCTCCGGTTATCAGTGGCTGAACGGCTATCAGGCAGAATGTTTTGTCCGCTTCCGTTCCGGCTACACGCAGGGCGACCTCGGACGTGTGAGCGCGCAGAAGATTTTCCTCACCGCGCTGTTTGAACAGGCAAAATCGACCGTCAAGTCCGCGAGCGTGTCCAAGCTGACCGAGATCGCGACCGAAATTTCGAAATACCTCACCACCAACCTCAGCGTCTCCGACCTGATGTTCTACGCGAAAGCGTTCCTGAACATTGACATGGAAGATATCAGCCTGCTGACGATCCCCGGCAACATGGAACGTTCCAACCAGTACTACGTTGTCAACCGTGCGGCAACGCTGAAGGTCATCAACCAGTACTTCAACATTTACGAACGTGAAATTTCCGACTCCATCTTTGACCGGAACGGCACGTTTAACCTGTACTACGACGCATGGATCAGCGAAGTGTACTACGCCGGATCGGATTACGTCTACGACAACCACATCTACACCGGCGATTCCATCAACGAAGATCTCTTTATCCCGCGAAACTGAACCAACTGAAAAATTAATTCCGCCGCCTCTGCGGCAGATTGGAGAAACCCTATGGACACCGAAAGAACCTTACTCCCCATTGAAGAAGGCCTGACCAAAGAAGCTCTTGAAAATTCGGAAACTCTCGCGAAATTCATCGTATCGGTGCTCGACTCCAAAAAGGCACGCGACATCAAGCTTCTCCACGTCGAAAAGCAGACCATCATTGCAGATTACTTTGTTATCTGTACCGGTACCTCTCGTACTCAGATCCGTTCCCTCGCGGACGAAATCGAGTTCAAGCTCGAACCCTATGGCGTCACCGCATTCCATACCGAAGGCGCGGACACCGGCGTATGGGTCCTTCAGGACTACGGCAGCGTCATCGTCCACCTCTTCAACCGCGAATCCCGCGACTTCTACAAGCTCGAAAAGCTCTACCAGGACACCACCGAACACGACATCTCCGAACTGATT
>JAFQFS010000150.1 GCA_017398585.1 Clostridia bacterium | reverse complement strand
CTCCAATAAGATTCAAACATTCTGTTAAAGATAGAAAAAGGCGATACCTGGTTGTGAAAACCAAGTATCGCCAATTTTCCTTGTCGCACTCCTGTACGGCAGCTACCCTATGTCAGTAATGTTCTCATACTGTCTTATTGGAAACTACCTTGCGGTATCTCCTTTTCGTTATGCGGTTTTATTCGACCCAGTAAACCCAGTTTTCCTTGCGGGGACGTGCTTCGGGATAATCTCCATCGATGTAGCCGAGGATGCAGTGTCCGATCCCCTCATAATCGCCTTCAATACCGAGTTCCGCGAGGAGCGCTTTCCCTTCCGGACGTTCGAATTCTTCCTTTGCGCGGTGGATCCAGCAGCTTCCGATGCCGAGTTCGTGTGCGGCAAGCATGAGATTGCCCATGACAAGGCTGCCGTCGTAGACGTACGTGCCGCAGGATGATTTGTCCGCCAGAACGACGAGGACGACCGGTGCGCCGTAGAACGGATCGTTCGATGCGCCCATGATGTCGGCGTTCAGCTTCGACAGACGGTCACGGATGTCCTTGTTCGTGATCGCGAGGATGATCGGGGACTGGATGTTCCGTCCGGTTGCCGCGTAGGTTCCGGCGGTCACGATCTGTTCGAGGATTTCCTTCGGGATCATATCCGGCTTGAACTTGCGGATACTGCGTCGGGTCTGCATTTTCGTTAAAACTTCGCTCATGTCTGTTCTCCTTTTTGTATACTTATCTTTATTTTCTTATATTTTCTTTGAATGTATGATATGTAATAACAATTCTAGCATCTGAACGAAATTTGTCTTTAGTAGTAAAACTTGATTTATCGTTAATTGACACTCCAGCAGTTGCTCCATTTTTTGTCAACCAACCTTTGATAAGATCTTTTTGTGGAAGAAGTACAATGTTGGTAAAACCAAAAGCGATCAATTCATCTCTTACTTCGAGATAATTCCTATCAAAATAATAACCTGAATTATGAGGAGCTTTGATATAAACAATTCCGTTTTTTACTGCAATTTCTTCTTTGTTTCTAGCAATCTTTTCAGCAGTATCTAATGCTTTACCGGCAATTTCTTCTGCTGTCTCTACAATGGCTTTGCCTAACAAATAGCCCAATATTTTCATTGAAATTCTCCTTGTTACACAATTTTACCATCCAATAATATTCTCACACTTCACATCCCACTTGCCGTCCTTGGGGAAGCCGGGTGCGGTCTCGCCGTGGTTTCCGGCCGCCATCATGGCTGCCGCGTACAGAACCGCACCGTTTGCGGGAAGGTACGGATAGCTTCCGCGTCCGCTCGCGCCGACTTCGTCGATGTCGAGGTACAGCATCGCTTCCACGGCGATCTCCGGTTCGTTCACACGGGACGCGCACATCGCGATCCACGGAAAATCCCAGCCCCAGATGCGGTCCTTGTTCCAGACTTCCCAGATTTTCTTCAGCGAATTGCGCGCAATGCGGCGGCTCACCATTTCCGTCGGCGGGATCATGCCGTAGATGCCGACCGGATCGGGATGTTCGAAATTCTGCTTCGTATAGGTTTCCGTCCATTCCGGTGCGCGGAGGTAGAGATCGTCCAGTACAGGAAGCGGCGCGAGGTGTTCGGACACATCATCCCATGCGGCAACGCGCGTTTTTCCCATGCGTTCACGCCAGATCTGCGCCTGGTCGAGACCCCATTTCCAGTACGCGAGGTCGAACAGCGTGTCGTACGTGAAGCCGAGTTCGGACGGCGGCATGACCGGATCGAGGTGGTAGTACCCGTCGTCCTTCTTTACAGCGTAGTCCGCCATGTGGTCGGCGGTCTCGTCGATGATTTCTGCCCACTTTTCCAGGGTTTCGGCGGTCGGACGGTTTTTGTATTCCAGTTCGGCAAAGAAGATCGGATGCGGCTGCTTCCAGAGAAGCGCGAGATTGCCCTGCCACGGTGCAGTTCTGCCGTTCGGGTTGCTGCTCTTACCCCATTTTGCACCCTTGTAGCCGAGCTGTCCCGCGAGTTTTTTCGCAACGGGCAGGAACGCCGGATAACAGCCGAGCTGACGGTCGGCAAGCTCCATCCGCTGCCAGAGAGCATAATGCGCAACGTGCCACCAGACCATTTCCATGTGGAACTGTCCACGCCAGTTGTCGGTGAACATGAGTCCGGCTTCCGCGGACGGCCACGATCCCGCCGACTGCACGCGGAGGATGTACTGCGACAGCACGATGCGGCGTTCGAGTTCGAACCAGCGTTCGTCGGTGCTTCCGGAGAGGTCGATCGCACCGCCCGTCGACCAGAAATTATTCCATGCCTTCGTACATTCCAGCATGGTTTCAAGATACAGCGGGGTCAGATGCGGAGTGATGGTTCCGCCGCCGTGGAAGTATTCGACGGTGAATTCGGTCGTTCCGGTGAATTTCAGCAGACGTTCGTGCATGGACGGAGTCGTCATCGTCCCGTTCGACCACCGCCATGCCGCGGAATACTCGGTTTCGTCAACGATGCGTGCGATCACGGAGTTTTTCTGCGTATCGAGCGAGGACGTGTAATGCGGATCGGGATTGTCGTAATCGGCGTTCCAGCCGTTCGACTTGCTGATCGTGCCCATTCCGGGACCGTTCTTGATCGACGGATAGCCGAAATCAAGCATTACGGCAAGTTCCGCGTCCGTTTCCACACGCACTGTCACGGCATCGCGGTCGGGATGGACACAGGTAGTGACCCGGACGGGAGCACCGTTGTAAGTGAATCCGGAATGAAGAACGCCGTTCCAGAGATCGCAGACGGATTCGGCGGTATCAAGGATGCTTTCATCCAGCGCGGAACCGTCGGGATTCACGAAACGAAGACGGCTGAGACTGAACGAGTGCGGGTTGTCGAACATGTAGCGAGCCGCCGCTTTTTTGTCTTCGGGGACGAGGTCGCGTCCCTGTCCGGTGAGACGTCCGGTCATGTAGGAACCGGTTTCGGACAGGTCGTCGGCGGTGACGCCTTCGGGAAGCGGGAATTCGTGCCATGCCCAGTGCGCCATGGTGTTGCCGCCGAAGGTCTGAAGACCGGTGCGGTCGGCGCAGAAGCAGAATTCGCCGTTCCCTACGGGAATAACGAGACTGCCGCCGGTGAGTTCGATGTTGTGGCGGCTGACAAGGGATTTGCGGTCGATGGTTGTCATATGGGACTCCTTTGTTTATGGACAGTCAGTTTCTTTTGGCAGAAAAAACCGTTATAAGCTGAATTGCGAGAAGGATAAAAATCACTAGACCTGCTGCCGAAAAATATCCGGTTCCGGTCAGATTGAGAACAAACGAAACGCTGGCCATCCCGGCTGCAAGTACGGTCAATACCCGCACCGCCGTCCATCCTTCGTCCAGATACAGCCAGAACAGAAGCAGGATCAGAAGAATTCCGGTGAGGATCAGCGTCAGGAGCGGGGTGAAATTGGCATAGCCGACCGGAAGCAGATCGGCGTATGAATGATAGGTATAAATAATTTCCGTATTGGTCTGCCAGCGCATCCGGACAGCCCCCGGGACAAATCCCATGAGAAGCGTCAGAACCGGCAGAAGAACGAGAAGAATTTTTCGTTTTGTTGTCATACGATTCCCTCCATATGTTCAGACAACACGGACGGTCACACGGAGACGGTGGACTTCCTTCTTCTCCGTGTCAAAATAAACGTGGTACTGCTGCGGCATGGTGACGTGGTATTCCTCCGGCTCGCCTTCGTTCAGGTCAACGTCGTACCGGTCGGTGATTGTGCGGGAGACAAACTGTCCCGCGTCGGGAACGACGTTCATCGTACAGCCGTTCCGGACAACACGGAATCCGTCCTCCCACGCCTCCGGTTCGGAGAGGGTGTGAAGCGCGTACGTGACCGTGACCGGATGGTCGGCGGCGATTTCATCTTCGATGACGGCGGTGTTTTTGTCAATCACGCGAAGGATGCGGATCCAGCGGGTCAGCATCGGATAGGACGCCGTGAGGTCGAGAACAGCGGTGCGGTGTCCGTTTCCGTCGATGCCGCAGGAGACGATCTCGCCTGTGTGGCGGAAATTGCGCCAGTCCTGCCCGATTCCGTCGATGAGGACGGCGTTGTGCGCCTTTGTCGTGTTGAGCCAGTTCATGTGGTGCGCGGAACCGTACTGACGTCCGAAATATCCGGACGGAGTGAGCAGGGCCGTACCTCCGAAGAACAGCGCGAACGCGCCGTTGTCCGGCTGACGGTGACTGCCGGGTCCGAATTTACTTGCTCTTGCCATCAGGTGAAGATCGTCCTCCGGCAAGGTATGATCGCTGTGCAGGCTGACGAATCCGGCATCACGGAACGCATCCGCATCGGTGACGGGGGATGTGCGGCTGTCCGCGGACGGAAACACCGGAAGGAACACGTCGAGAAGGTGGAGCTTGAACAATTCCGGTGCGGCGAGACGCCGGTCACACGCGAGGGCATCCGGAAGCCCGGAAACCTGTGCATAGATCCGGAAAGGGTTCTGCGCGAAGAATCCCGGCCATTCGGGCGAATCCGGCGTACACCAGTACCCGTCGCAGAACGGATGGATCTCATATTGCGGCTGCGCGAAATGCAGGAGATAACGGGCGTAATTCCGGTAGAACGGGCGGTCGAGGTAGTTGTGTCCGGAATACCGCGCGACGGCAGAGAAAAACGGGAGATACCATTTGGTATAGCTGGTGGAGTAGAACGTTCCCTCCGCCCAGCTGCCGTCCGTGCCGCCGAAATACGGGAAGACTCCGTTGTAAATCGTAAGGGCTTTGTTCAGCCAGCCGCGCAGTGTGGTTTCCGGAACGATTCCGGTACCCCACAGGGTCAGCGCCGCTTCGCCGAGGTAGGCGGGAAGGCGTCCGACGTGGGACGAACCGGGATTATGGCTGTAATTGAGCGCGGAAATCCGTCGTTCGCACTTTTCCGCGTACCTTGCGACGGTTTCGCCGGCATACCGGCGTTCCTTGTCGTTCATGAGCGGGTACAGGAGGTCGAACACGGCCGGCAGACAGCGCGCCATGCTGAGTCCGACTTCGTCGCCCCACGGCCCGCAGAGCGAACAGGGACCGGACGGATTCCAGTCGCAGAGATGCAGGAAGAGTTTTTTGGCAAACGCACCGGCGGTTTCGTCGTTCAGCAGATGATACCCGAGGGCACACGCGACCAGGTTCCGGTCGCAGAAATCGCGGAACCGTCCGAAATATTCACGGTACGGGAGCGCGGCGGCATCGGTGTGGAACATCGGACGTTCGGGCAGCCCGTCGAGGTACGCCTGTTCGATGTTCCGGCGGAGCGTCCCGAGTTCCTCCGCACGGGATGCGAGAATCGCGGGGATTTCGTCCTTCGTGAACAGATGGCGCGGACGTGCCGCGGGAAGTCCGTCGAGTACCTGTTCCACGGTCGGACGGAGAAACCGAACGGCATCCCCGCTGACCGTGAAGCGCTGTCTGCCGCGCTTCACGCCGGTTTCCACGGCTTCGACATCCCAGGAATAATCTCCCGGATCGAGAAGAAGATCCGGAACGGCGGTGTTTCCGGTGGTTTCGCAGGAATAAACGGTCCTGCCGTCCGTATCCGTCACGGTACAGCGGTAGAGGACGGTGTCGTGCTGATCGGACGGAAGCGGAAGCCAGATCAGCGCGGGCGGATTTTCCGGGACACAGGTGCCGTCACGCGGGGACGGAAACACCTGCAGGCCGCTCATCCGTTCAAGCGGGAAGGATTCGTTTGTCATGTGCCGCTTCCCTCCCCTTCGGATTTCGCGGAGAACCAGATGTACTCGCCGGTTTCCGGATCAATGCGTCCGACCTGCTTTGCGGGAATGCCCGCCATGATCGCGTAATCGGGGGTACTGTGTGTGACGACCGCGCCGGCACAAATCAGGTTCGCGCGCCCGATCTTCACCCCGGCGGTAACGGTAACGTTGCTCGCGAGCCACGAACCGTAGCCGATGACGATGGAATTGTCGTAATCCTTTTCAGTGCGGGCGGAAAAATACCCGGTCGCGGGATCGAATTTGTGGTTCCCCGCCGCGATCGAACAGTGCGGACCGATGAGAACATGATCCTCAACGGTGACATTCCCGTTGGCGTAGACGTAAAGACCGAAGAAAATATCACTGCCGACCTGTTCCGGCGGGATACGCAGGATCGCGCCCGGCGCGACCATGTTGCCGCGTCCGCCGAGACCGAGACAGTCCGCGCGGCGGCGGTCGTCCTCGGCGTTGTCGGACATGGACGTCAGCCGGACATAGGCGGCGTATTCCTCATCGGTGAACTGCATTTTTCTGATTTCGGTAGGTTCCATTGGATGTACCTCGTTCGGAAATATTGTTGTGAATATTATACCATAAGCCGGCGGTTTTCGCAATGCCGGTTGACAAATTGTACGGCGGACGGTATAATTTATGATAAGAATAAAGCTCGGAGGGACTCGATATGATTTACGCATCACAGCACGGCTTCCTGCCGGAAAACTCTGCCGCGGAAAACCGGATCGCCATGCAGGCTCTGCTTGACCGCGGCGGCACCATCGTTGTGGACCGTCCCGGCGTATACGACATCGACGCGGAACTGCGGATCGGCTCGTACACAACGCTGGAGTTCGAAAACGGCGCGGCAGTGCGCAAGGTTCCGGCAAACGGGAAATTTGCGTACGCAATCGTCAACAAAGGTGCGCTCGAAAAGCGCTGGGACGAGCACATCATCGTCCGCGGGATGAAGGTTCTCGTGAACAATGTCGCCGGAAACACGCCGGTTCCCGGACTCCGCGGACAGCTTGCCTTCCATTATGTGCGCGATCTGCTTCTGGAGGACATCCGCATTCCCGATCTGGAACCGGCACAGTTCGGCATCCACATCTGCACGTTCGAGGACATCATCGTGCGGAACTGCATCATCGTCGGAAAAAAAGACGGCATCCACCTCGGACGCGGAAAACGGTTCACGATTTCGAACTGTGTGTTCGACACGTTCGACGACGCGGTCGCACTCAACGCGCACGACTACGACAGCTCCAACCCCGAACTCGGCTGGATTGAGGACGGCATCGTCGAAAAATGCTGGGACATCAATCCGGAACACGCGGTCGGGTTCTTCTGCCGGATCCTCGCCGGCGCATGGGTCGACTGGTACGAAGGGATGCAGGTACAGAAATCGGACACCGTCGTCTCAAACGGACGTCTGTACCGCGTATTCGCGAATCCCGACGGAACGATGTACACCTCCGTCACGCGTCCGGAGTTCAAAAGCGGACGGCAGGTGCTTGACGGCATCACATGGCAGATGGTACAGGAAGATGTGACCTACGAAGCGGGCGTGCGGAACGTGACCTTCCGCGACATCTGGCTGCAGAAGCCGCGCACGGCGTTCTCGGTTCACTTCGACCACGATGTGTGGTCGCGGTCGTTCTATCCGGGCGCAAAGAATCCGCTGCAGGAGAACATCTGCTTCGAAAACGTGCGGGTGCAGTACGACAATCCCGACTGCGTGTTCATCCATGCGGTGACGCCGATTGATTCGATGCCCCTGACAAACTGTTCCCTGCGCGGAAATCCGGTCGTCTTCCGCAATCCGGCGAAACTGGACGATCCCGGCGAGACAAAACTGACGTTGGTCGGCTGTTCGGACACCACCGGCAATATGAAGGATCTGATCCGGAACCGTGTGGACGGAAAGGTGATCCGAGTGAGCATCGACGGACAATCATTCAACTGCTGAACAACAAAAAACAGCCTGCCGTACGGCAGGCTGTTTTCTGTTTGATTAATCGAGAATTTCGTCAAGGAACGCAAGAGCAAGAAGATAGATCTTCGTTGCGGTATAGATTTTTTCCATAATCAGCACTTCGTCCTTGCCGTGGCATGCGCCGTGTCCTTCGGGGAGGAAGTCGGACGGATTGACCGCCGTCGGGAGACCTGCACCGAATGTGATCGCGTTCGGTACAACACGGGAGTAGGTGCCGCCGCCCATCGAATACGGCTGGGCATCGCTTCCGGTGATCGCCTTGTAAAGCTCCTGAAGACCGGTAACGCGCGGATCATCCTTCGGAATGTAGAACGGCTTCGACGTGCTGCGGCGTGCAACGGTAAAACCGAGGTTCGCCCATGCACCGGCGGTCAGACGGCCGCAGAGTTCGGACGGATCGCAGGAAATCGGCACACGGCTGTCGATGCTGAGCTGAAGCACGCCGTCACGGAGATGTGCAACGCCGTAAACCAGCGTGAGTTCACCGGACGCTTCATCCCGGAACGCAACACCCTCGCTTTCGCCGAACGGGTCGGATGTGAGCTCGCACACACTTGCCGCAGCTCTGGCACAGGAACCTTCGAGCAGACCGGACTGTGTAAGTGCACGGGTGAGAAGCTGAATCGCACTGATACCGGCAGCGGGACCTGCCGCATGAGCCGCACGTCCGGTCGCGGTGACGACGGTTCCCTTCCCGGAAACCGTAACGTTCAGCGCGGATACAAGTTCCGGATCAAGTGCGGCAACGGCATTTTTCACCGTTTCGATATCCACCGCAAGGGTACATTCGGCATGATCCGGTACAACATTGCGGACGGAACCCGCATCAAACGCAATCAGATTGCCTTCGCAGGGAATCTCCAGTTCGCCGCCGATGGAGCCTTTCTGCGCATAGTTGACCGGGAAACCGGAGTCGGGAACGAGGGACAGCTTCGGGAATTTTTCCCCCTTGTTCAGCAGGGCGGTCATGTCCTGCATGCCGGTTTCCTCGCTCATGCCGCAGATCAGGCGGATGCCGTGCTTCAGCGGCCAGCCGAATTCACGGAGCATGCGCATGGCGAACAGTCCGAGAACGGCGGGACCCTTGTTGTCGTCGGTACCGCGTCCGACGATGGCGTCGTATTCGGGAAGATAGGTCGCGTCAAACGGCGGGTAGATCCAGCCGTCGCCGACTGGAACCACGTCGAGGTGGGCGATCATGCCGATCGAGTTCTCCGCGTCGGCATCACCGAGGCAGACAGAACCGGCATAACCGTCGTGGTCGATGGTTTCGAAGCCGTAGAAACGTCCGCGTTCGAGCGCGTAGTCGAGAACTTTGCGGCAGTCGGGACCGAACGGTGCGCCGGGTTCCGCGAGGTCGGCACGGCTGACGGATGGGATGCGGACAAGCCCCTGAATTTCCGAGATGAACTCTTCCTTATGGGCGGCGATCCACGCGTCCGCTTTTTCAAGCAGTCTGGTGTACTTTTCTTCCATGATGGAACTCCTTCGTTTTGTTTGTTTTTTCAAGTATACCACTATGTACGGAGCGTGTCAAGCAATTATTTTGCATACTTTCCACAAAATACTTGCAAATCCGCTCCCGTTATGCTATGATGAAATCAAAAAACACCAAAGGAGAATCTTTATGGATACCATTCATGTCAGCGCTGATTTTTCGAATGTAACCGGAACGATCAAGCCGATGCACAGCGTCAACAACGGTCCGGCAGGCATCCGCGGAAATTCAAACGCAAAGTATTTCCGTGACGCGGCGATCCCGTTTGCACGCAACCACGACGCCAACTTCGCACCGTCCTACGGCGCTCCGCACACCGTGGACATCATCGCCATTTTCCCGGACTTCGACGCCGACGAGAACGATCCCGCATCCTATGACTTCCATCTGACCGACGAGTACAACGAAACGATCATGGCGGCGGGAACGAAAGTGTTCTACCGTCTCGGAAACAAGATCGAGCACGAATCCAAGAGGTACGGCGCCCTTCCGCCGAAGGATCCGCACAAATGGGCGCGCATCTGCGAACACATCATCCGCCACATGAACGAAGGATGGGCGGATGGACACCACTACGGCATCGAATACTGGGAAATCTGGAACGAACCCGACCTGCATCCGCAGTGCTGGGACGGTCCGGAAGACAAATTCTTCGAACTGTTCGAGATCGCGGCGCGTCATCTGAAGGCGTGCTTCCCGCATCTGAAAATCGGCGGTCCGGCGGTGACTTCCGTGAACAACAAGCGGTTCCTGATCCCTTTCTTCGACTACATCACCCGCGACAAATCCGATCCGGTGCCGCTCGACTTCTTCTCCTTCCACCGGTACGCGAAAACCCCGCAGGACGTCGCAGCCCAGGCAGTCGAAGCACGCCGTCTTCTCGACGAATACGGATACACAGACACCGAAACCATCCTCAATGAATGGAACTACGTCAAGAACTGGCAGCCCGCCGAAGACATGCTGTACTCCTACCGCGTGATCCCCTCTCTCAAAGGCTCTGCATTTGTTGCCGGCTCCATGCTCGCGTGCCAGCATTCGCCGCTCGACCATCTGATGTACTACGACGCACGGATCAACACCGGCTGGAACGGTCTGTTCGATTATCTCTCGCAGACGCCGTTCAAGCCGTATTATGCGATTAAGTACTTCTCCCGTCTGTATCAGCTGAAAAACGAAGTCTCCTGTACCGCGGACGATCCGGACGTCTTTGCGGCAGCCGCCGTCCGTGACGACGGTACGGAAGCCGCAATCCTGCTGACCTATTACAAGGATCACGCGAGCATCGACGGCTCCCGCTGCGAAGAGGAAACGAAGCGTGTCCGCATCGACTGGTCCGGCTTTGCTTCCGGCGAGGGCGTGACGGCGGAATACCGCTTCATCGACACGGCGGATGACACCGGGGACGTACGGGTCGAGGAAATATTCTTCGGCGAACGCGGTGCGCATGTCTTCGCCCTGCCGCTGTACACAACAATTCTTGTGACACTGAAAAAATAAGGACCTTTCCTGCGTCGAACCGGATGCACCGGACGATTGGTATGCAGGAATATTACGGCTGCGGAGCACTTCTCTGCAGCCGTTTTTCGTTGTGTTTATCAATGATCGCCTGCAGATTGTTTATGATATAGATCTGTGCATTGGAATCATACAGGATTGACACGTAATCTCCGTTCATTCCCGTACGCTGTTCTTCCGATATTCCAAGTCTCCGTCCGTATTCGGTGGGACGCTTGGAAGTTCTTCCGTTCGGCTGTGTGATGACATACAGCAGGTTCTGTTCAACCAGCCATGCAGTAACACTCTGATGACTCAGATTTCTCATTTCGGCTGGATTTATCAATGAATTAATCCTGCCGGTCACTTCACTGATCGGAATCGGGTATTCCGATGCCTGATATTTTGCCAACTGCTCTCTGTTTATCGCAAACGGTACTCTGTACCCCGGGGTATACGGCGTGATTCCGCCGTTGTCAATCACCTGCTGAAGGACTTCGGTCACATACTGCATACACCGTGCGATCCGGGCATTGCGGACGATATCGTTCTCCGCCACGGGCATATCGTCGAGAGGGTTGATCCCATTTGTCAGTTTCTCCAGATACATTCTGGCACGTTCCATTTTTTCAAGTTCCGTCATACGGTTTCCTTTCGTTTCAGCCTGATTTTTCCTGATTTCAGTATAACATACTCCGTTTTGATTTACAATATACTGTACCGGAATCTTTCAGCAGATGTACTTTTTTCATTTTTATGTATATTGGACGCCGTCACTGTTTGAATTTTCGTCACTTTTTTCTGCGGTTTCTTTGATAAAAACAGATTTACAGGGTTGATTTCGAAGGGGAAATATGGTAGAATAAAAATAACATTAAAAAATTGTGTATACTTAGTATATAAAATATTTTTCACTTCGTTACGAAGAAAGGAAAATTCAGCTATGCCGAACTATGTACTGAGCTGCTGCTCCACCGCAGACCTCTCTCATGAACATTTCGTTTCCCGCGACATCAAATATGTCTGCTTCCATTACACCATGGACGGCGTGGAACGTCTCGATGACCTCGGACGTTCGATGTCCTTTGAAGATTTTTATGCTGCAATGGTAAACGGCGCGGACACCAAGACCTCCCAGGTCAGCGCCGGTGAATATATCGCTTACTTCGAACCGTTCCTCAAGGAAGGCAAAGACGTTCTTCATCTTACCCTGTCTTCCGGTATTTCCGGTTCCTACATGTCCGCGTGTGCCGCAAAGCAGGAACTTGAAAAGAAGTATCCCGACCGCAAGCTCTTCGTTGTGGACTCCCTCGCGGCTTCCTCCGGCTTCGGTCTCCTGATGGACAAACTCGCCGATCTCCGCGACGAAGGCATGGCCCTCGAAGAACTCGCAAAGTGGGCGGAAGACAACCGTCTGAACATGCACCACTGGTTCTTCTCCTCCGACCTCACCTTCTACATCAAAGGCGGCCGTGTTTCCAGAACTGCAGGCGCCATCGGCGGTCTGCTCGGCATCTGTCCCCTTCTCAATATGGATGTGGGCGGTCACCTGATCCCCCGCGAAAAGATCCGTCCGAAGAAGCGTGTCATCAACCGCATCGTGGAAATGATGAAGATCCACGCCAATGATCTGACAGGTTACAGCGGCAAGTGCTTCATCAGCCATTCCGCATGCTACGAAGACGCACGCGCCGTTGCCGATCTCGTGGAAGCCGCATTCCCGAACCTCAACGGCAAGGTCATCATCAACAGCATCGGTACCACCATCGGCAGCCACACCGGCCCCGGCACCGTCGCGCTCTTCTTCTGGGGCGACAAGCGCATTGACTAATCGGACAGGACAGAGGACAATATGAAGGAAATGGAAACAAAAGATAAAGATTTCGCGGAAGCTGCCGACAAGCTTCTGGACGGCGAACTGTTCGCCAGCATGGTACGCGGCGGTGCGGCTCAGCTCCGTTCCAACGCTACGGTAGTAAACAACCTCAACGTATTCCCTGTTCCGGACGGTGACACCGGCGACAACATGAGTATGACCATTGAAGGCGGCGTTGCCGCTCTCGAAGGGATGCACACCGACAACCTCGCGGATGTCACCCAGAAACTCTCCCAGGGGATGCTCCTCGGTGCACGCGGCAACTCCGGCGTTATTCTGTCCCAGTTCTTTGCGGGCATGACCAAGGGCTTCGCGAAGCACGAACGTGCCAACGCACAGGTCGTCGGAATGGCAATGCAGGAAGGCGTCAAGCAGGCATACGCTTCCGTTATCACTCCTACCGAAGGTACCATCCTTACCGTTGCGCGCGAAGCGGTCGAATATGCCGTTTCCCGCCTCACGGAATCCAGCACCCTCGTCAGCCTCTTCTCCGACCTCATCAAGGAAATGTACAATTCCCTTCAGCGTACGCCCGATCTGCTGGAGGCACTGAAGGAAGCGGGCGTGATCGACAGCGGCGGCGCCGGTCTGTTCTACATCATGCAGGGCTTCTACAAAATCCTCATCGGCGAGGAAATCGACGAATCCGAACTTCCCCCGCCGGCTGTCAAGGCACCCGCAGTGGACTTCTCTTCCTTCGGTCCCGACAGTGTCATGACCTACGGCTACTGCACCGAGCTTCTGCTCCAGCTTCAGAACGCCAAGGTCGACGTCGAAGCGTTTGACGAAAAAGTGATTGTTGAGTTCCTCCAGACCATCGGCGACTCCATCGTCGCATTCAAGACCGGTACGATCGTAAAGCTGCATGTACACACCATGACGCCCGAAAAGGTTCTGGAATTCTGCCGTCAGTTCGGTGAATTCCTCACCATGAAAATCGAAAACATGAGCGTTCAGCACAGCAGCACAATGGAAGAAAACGAACCGGCAAAGGCAGAGGAAAACCGTCCGCTCAAGGCACACGCCACGGTTGCGGTCGCATCCGGCAACGGCATCGAGGAACTGTTCCGTCAGCTCGGCGTGGACGAAGTTGTTCCCGGCGGTCAGACAAACAATCCGTCCGCACAGGATTTCCTGACAGCGTTTGAAAAGGTTCACGCAAAGAACATCTACGTGTTCCCGAACAACGGCAACATCATCATGGCAGCAAAGCAGGCGGCTCAGCTCTACACCGAAGGCACCGTTTATGTTATTGAGAGCAAGGACCTCGGTCAGGGCTACGCGGCAATCTCTTCCCTGAACTTTGAAGCCGACGATCCCGAGCAGATTGCGGCAATGCTTTCCGAAGCGATGGACATGGTTACCACCGGCTATATCTCGACCTCCATCCGCAACGCGGATCTCGGCGGCGTTCACATCGAATGCGGTGACTACATCGGTTTTGTCGGTAAGGAAATGATGGTTTCTCTCAAGGACAAGGTAGCTGCAGCAAAGGAACTGCTCGAAAAAATGGGCATCGCAGACAGCTATCTGGTCACGACATTTGTCGGCAGTGAAGCGGAACCCAGTGAGATCGAAGAACTCGAAGCATGGGTCACCGAAACCTATCCCGACGTGGAATTCTACACCACCGACGGCGGACAGGATGTCTATCCGTTCATCTTTGTAGTGGAATAATGTGAGCAAAACAAAAGATGCAGACAAAACATCTGCATCTTTTTTGATTTTCCGGAATTATTCCGGAATCCGTTCGGACAGTTTTTCGTAAATCTCCAGAGCCGCAGCATCGTCTCTGCCGTTCAGGACAAGGATATTCTCTCCCGAAGTCAGAACAACACAGGGCGTGGTCTGCGTGTAGGTATACCGGGTATAATTTCCGAATTCGTCGTTCCGGAAATTGCCGAGCGCGAGACGCGGACTGCCGTATCCGCCGACACGGCTTCCGTCCACGCCGTCTTCGCGGTATTCGATGGAATCAATCGCAGCATAATCAACCGTAAGATCGTCCCAGTACGTCGCTTCGATGGTGAAGGACGTTTCGCCGTACTGTACATTCACCTCGCCGGTGAACATCAGCCATGCACAGCCGATCAGGAGCACTGCAGTCATCACAAGACTCACACGGGTCGCATTTTTGCTGAATGTTCCGACCGGATTGGTTGTTTCTTCGATCAGCGCATCGTTTGTGCGGGTCAGCGTACGATGGAGGTAGTAGGAATATCCCACGGGAACAAAGGCAAGAACCAGAAGAGCGGTCAGCCATACCCACGCGGCGATATCCACAGGAAGGAATACCGTAAACAGGAGCAGGATTCCGCCGGCAACCCACAGCTTTCCTGCCATACGGTGCGTCCGGTTCCAGTTTTCCTCATTGGTCAATGTCCATGTAATCTTGATGCCGAGCGTGGGATTCTGCCGGATTTTCGGAAGGTAGTTTCCCAGAACGATGAACATCAGCCCGATCAGAAGGCTGAGGATCACCTCCGGACGAAAATCCCAGCCAAGCGCGAAGGCATAAATAAACGCATTGGAGAACAGCGAAATCCCCGGAATGATCCAGAAAACGATCCGGTATGCCTTGCGGTTCTGCTCGTAATTCTTCGTAAGGCGGGAATCAAGGAAGAGCATGAGCCAGTGCACCGCCAGCAGAATGAGCGGCAGTCCGAACACGCCGAACGCCTTTCCGCTCCATCCGTCTGCATTGCCGTCCGCGCCCCAGTGGGTCGTCATGGTGTCAGGCAGGACGTTCCAGAGGCACAGTCCGACCAGAACCGGCAGAAGAATGACGACGGACGAGAGGATGATGTGCTTCTTGAAATACTTAATCATTGCGGTTTTCTCCTTTCAGATCGGTGATCCACAGCATGATTTCTTCGAGGACGGATGCGTTGAGTTCGTAATAGATGTACTTCCCTTCCCGCGTATCGCGAATGAGGTCGGCTTCCTTCAGTACCGACAGGTGGCGCGAGATCGACGCCGCCGTCACGGGAAAGTGATCCGTGATGTCACCGGCGGACATTCTGCCGTTTTTCAGGAGGTTCAGAATGTCGCGGCGGATCGGGTCGGCAAGGGCACGGAGGGTCTGCTGAAGTCCCATATCATTCTCCTTTTTTCCATAAGATATATCCGGCAGCAAGAAGCGCGGGGATCATGCCGATGAGTCCGACCGGATGCGGTCCGAGGATCATCTGATCCGCATAGGCGGGATCAAGGATCATTGTTTCCAGCGCAAATCCGTTGACTGCACCGTGCGCCAGCGCCGGAATCCAGATGCAGTGTGTTTTTTCGTAGAGTACATCGATCAGCGTCCCGCAGGAGGCGGTAAACAGGCAGAACGCCGCCATGCCGAGAAGCGGTGCGCCGAAGTAAACCTTCCCGTATTCATATCCGGCGAGAAGCATGACCGGCCAGTGCCACGCGCCCCAGATCACGCCGCCGAGGATCCGTCCGGTACGCTTGCCGAACCGGTCGTTCAGCATGGGCTGCATCGCACCGCGCCAGCCGACTTCCTCGCCGAGAGCAACAAACATATTGATGAGCGGTGCGTAAGTGAGGGAGGTAATCAGTGTAATCACCAAATACAGCGGAATTGTAATTCCCTGCGCGGTCATTTCCGCCACGGCTTCCGTCCCGGCGATGCTTTCGAGATATTTTCCCGTGAAATCAAGGCGATCCGGAAAAATCACGAAATACAGTGCACCGCCCAGGATGTGAAATACAGCCGGTCCCCACATGGCGGCGGCGATGTACCGCAGGTTCCCCTTGAATTTCGGCTTCCAGCCCATCTCACGGAGAGGGATTTTCGCAAGCACTGTCCCGAGAAACGGCATATACATGCACAGACTCATCAGCAGCGTGAAAGCGAGCTGATTTCCCTGATTTGAAAAGACGCCTGCGATGATCTGCACAATCCACGCGGTCGAAAAAGTCCACAGAAGGTAGCGGATAAATTGTTTTTTATCCCATCGGATGTTGGTGTTCATGATGTTCTCCTTTCGATCAATTAACATTTAACCTAATCGTTAATTGTATTATATCATACCGGAACACGCCTGTCAAGAGAAGAACAAAAAATTCCGGGAGACCGAGCCGGTCTCCCGTTTTTTATGGAATTATATGGCTGCATGAGATACGCCGACATTTCCGTCCGCATCAATTTCAAACAGCGTGCCGCCGGTAAACGAACCGTCCGGCAGAGTGAAATCGCGCATCTGCCCCATGAGAATCCGTCCGTAGATGCCGTGGAAATCGTTGCGCTCGCTGTGTCCGGCAAACATCGCGCGGACATCGCCGCGTTCCACCGCCGCCGTGAACAGACCGCCGGCGACCACCTGACAGCGCACCGTCTCCCACTGATACCCTTCCATGTTCGTCTGGGTCTGGTTCATCGGGATGTAGGTCATCTCCGGAACCGGCGTGTGGAACAGGAACATCGCAGGGATTTTCCGTCCGTATTCGCGTTCCATGGCAATGGAAGTGCGCCAGTAGAACATGGATTGATTGAAGCGGATGCCGTCAAGGTAGTATTTGCCGTAGAGCGGATTGCTCAGACGCGCCCGCGTCGGGCTGCCGTAATCGGCTTCGTATCCCTGCACGGCACTGTGCGAATCGAGACCGTACAGACACAGGACGGGTTCGCCGTCCTCACCGAGAACCGGCAGGATGTAGTTCCCGCATCCGTCGACGGATTTCTCTCCGGCTTCGGACATGCAGTTCGGGAAGGAACGGTAGACCTCCATCGCCTCTTCGTTCGGCAGACCGTTCACGCAGTCCATGTCGCCGAAAACATGTGCCCACGGCAGATCCCGTCCGATGACCGGTGCCAGAATCACGTCAAGCGTCCGGCGCAGTTCGTCCTGCGTCCCGGCACCGCGGGTGATATCACCGCATAAAAAGACGAGATCGGGCGAGGTTTTGTCCAGCAGGACGGAAAGTGCGTCCGCGATCCGGCCGCGGTTTGCGGCATCCGCGTACAGCGTGCCGACGGTGAGGATGCGGCAGGTTTTTCCCCGCATACGGAGTGTCTTATTATAAGGAACAAATTGATTCATGTCCGTCCTCCTTACGCGTTCGGTCCCGCGATTTCGTCCGGGGACAGCAGGTCTTTGATGTAAACATGCCGGCTTTCGTAATACGCCGGATCGGTCTCGGAAAATTCCATCAGACGTCCGCCGCGGATGCGGTTGTCACCGTATACGTCGAAGCCGAGACCGCCGTCTTCGGTCAGGCGGATGCCCATGTACATCCCGCTGATGCTGTTGATGTGGTCGTGTCCCGAGACGATTTCGCGGATGTCGCCGCGTTCGTATGCCGCCGCGAACAGTCCGCTATTGAGAACCGCGCCGCCGACCGCTTCGTCAAACTCTCCGGTCATGCCGGTCTGCCACGGGTTCGTCGGAATGAGAAAATGTTCCGCAATCGGCGCGTGCATGAGCATGACGCCGGGGATCTTTCTTCCATAAACAGATTCCAGTTCCTGCGACGCTTCCCAGTACCACGCCGCCTGATTGAAGTTGACGGAATCGTAGCCGTCGTAGCTGAAGCGGATGTTCGGCAGATCCAGCTCACCTGGATTCATCCCGATCCGTTCTGCGTACCGTCCGACGCTGGAGTGCGAGTCAAACGCCCAGACCACACAGACCGGCCCGTTTTCCGTACTGCCGTCGTGCGGCCAGACGGGAACGGCATAGGTTCCGTAGCCGGACAGACCGTCGGGACCGCGCTGGGACAGGCACATCGGAAATTCTTCAAAAACATACGGCGGGATGCCGTCTTCGCGGTCGTGATTGCCGGGAACGTGTGCCCACGCGATCCCTTCCCTTTCGCACAGTTCCATGACATCCGCGATGTATTCGCGGAGCCGTTCATCGGAACCGAGTCCCTCTTCCTCATGGCAGAGGTCACCGGCGATGAAAACAAGATTCGGCTGATGCGCACGGATCAGCGCTTCCAGCGAACACTTCAGCCGCGGATCCCAGCGTTCTTTTTCCAGCCTTGCATGAAAATCCGATACGCACAGAACTCGGAATTTCCCATCGTCTCCGCAGCGGAGCGGGAATTTCGTCCGGAGAGCGGAATGCAGCAGTTCGGTCATAGTTTCCTCCATATTACTGTTCAAAATTAATCTGCAGTGCCAGTTAAATGGCTCCCTCCGGGAGGGAGCTGTCCCGTAGGGACTGAGGGAGAACGCGTCATGAGCGATTTGAATTTCTGCCGAAGGCATGCGGCTGTAAGTTTTGCTTTGATTACAAAATACAGCGACTCAAATTTTTAGTAACGCGTTCTCCTTCCGCCGGCTTCGCCGCCACCTTCCTCCCGGAGGAAGGCAATTTAAGATAACCAAATTTCAACTTCGGCTTACAGTATTCAACTGGCACTACGAGTGAAATTAATGATAGCCCATTATAACATTTTCCGCAGGTGGTTGTCAATGCCCGCATTCATGAATAAAATATATTGCAATTTTCACAAAACAGAGAAAAATAAAACAAATATACCATAAAAAACGAATAAAATTGCATTTCCCTCTTGCATTCCCACGACATTAATGCTATAATCTACCCGGATGAAAATATTAACATTTTCATCCTGATATATATCATCAAAGGAGTATACACCAATGACTCGTAACATGAACGAGAGTAAGAAGCGCGTAGCTACACTCCTTACCCTCGCACTTGCTCTTCAGCTCGCTCCCATGGCAGCGGCCGATGAAGCAGCAGTAGAAGTTGCGGAAGCACCTGCGGCTGCCGCAACCTTCGTAAACGTGTCCGAAAACGGCGCAGACCAGATCTCCCTTTCCGAAGCACGTTCCTACAAGGCTATGATCCCCGTTGACGGCGACGTTGATCCGGCGGCCGTTGAATGGACCATGACCAGAAACCTCGAAAAGCCCTACAACGATGCGGAAAAGTATCCGACTCAGCTTCAGGGCGGCGCACTGACCGAATGGGTTGCCACCAACGGCGAAGCATTCTTCAGCGCAGTTACCACCACCGTTGAAGAAATCGACGGTCAGAAGTACGTTGTTGCCGAATTCAGCAACGATTCCTACTTCTACGGCAGAAACGGTGCCGCAGACTACAGCGCACCTCATGCAAACGGCGGTTCCTACCTCGACGCATGCGGCTGGTTCAACCTCACCGCTTCCGTTGAAGGCACCGAACTCGGTTCCGTTGAAGTCAAGATCGCTCCTTACGACTCCTTCAACACCATGGCAGAAATCTACGATGAACTCGACAGCATGGTAGAATTTGCTGCGGAAAACACCGATCTCTACGCAGTACGCGGCTCCATGGGCACCTCCTCCGCTGAAATTTATGAAGCAATGGATATGCCTTTCGTAGTGATCGCTGACGACGCTTCCTCCGTTGAAGCATGGCTCGCTTACACCGAACTCGCTGAAACCGATCCGACCGCTGCTCTCGCTGCAATCGAAGCAGGCGAATACGACGATCTCCGCGTTCCTGTTCTCTACTCCAACGTACACGCAAACGAAGTTGCCGCAGCTGACGGTATTATGGACTTCGGCTGGATGCTTCTCGAAGCTGCCGCTTCCGAAGAAGGCACCATGACCTACAACAACCTCACCGGTTTCACCGCAGAAGGTGAAGCACAGCTCGCTGTTGACATGGCGGAAGAACAGATCGTTGTTCCGGACCTTGTAGCAGACACCGCAACCTTCCTTGGCTTCATCAAGGATGAAAACTCCGTATCCGGCGTTGTTGACCTTGACAAGTATTACACGCAGGAAGAAGTCGTTGTTGACGTTGACGCTCTCCTTGAAGATGTATTCTTCATCCTCGTTCCCGAAGAAAACGTAGAAGGCCGCGAATATGTGACCCGTTACGCTTCCAATGGCTACGACCTCAACCGTGACAACTCCTTCCAGACCACCGAAGAAACCCAGAACATGCAGCAGATGATCGGTGCGTTCAACCCCGTTTCCTTCACCGAATTCCACGGTCGTGTACAGACCTTCCAGGTTGAACCCTGCGACCCGCCGCACGAACCGAACTTCGAATACGACCTCCTCGCTGAACACCTGATGACCGGCGGCGAAGCCCTCGGTATCGCAGCTGTTGCCAACAACGAAATGTACAACAGCTACACCACTCCTCAGCGTGACTACTTCTACGCTGTAACCGACGAAGAAGGCAACCCCACCTTCGACGAAAACGGCAAGCCCGTTGGTTACTGGGCTCCGTGGGACGACATGTCCACCTCCTACACTCCTCAGTTCTCCATGCTTCAGGGCACGGTTGCTTACACCGTTGAACTTCCCGGCTACAACGACGCAGCTGCAGGTCTCGTAGCTTACGGTATCCTCGGCCAGGCAAACTACGTTGCTGCTGAAAAGCTCGCTTACGCAACCGCTCAGGCGAAGATCTGGGAACGCGGCGTTACCAACGCTAACTCCAACGCATTCGAACTCGTTGGTCAGTGGTTCTGCGACCAGTACGACGTTGAAGGCGCTGAAATGGATCTCTTCCGTCCCGAATTCGACGGCGAAGGCCAGAACGGCAACTTCTATCCCGAATGCTACATCATCGCTCTCGATGCTGAAAACCAGACCAACCTCCAGGCTGCCAACGATATGATGGTATGGCTCGCGCGCAACGACGTCAAGATTCTCGTAACCGAAGACGAAGTTGAATACGCAGGCGTTACCTATCCCGCAGGCACCATGATCGTTTCCATGTACCAGGCAAAGCGTTCCGTTGCCAACGGCGCTCTCTATGACGGTACTCTCATCCAGCAGTGGTCCGACCTCTACTCCGAAGGCATCACCACCTTTGGTGAAACCCGCGGCTTCGACGTTGTTACCGTTGCTGAACCCGCAGCATACGAAGCAATCGCAGCTGTATGCGGCGAATGGATGGACTACGAAGACGCTCTCGCATTCCAGGCTGACGTTACCTCCGCATTCGACGGTCTCCTCGGCGGTCAGGTTATCATCTCCAACGCTTCCGAAGACTCCACCGCAGCTGTCAACGCTCTCCTGAAGGCAGGCGAAACCGTTGCTATGGTTACCGACGAAACCAGCGAATTCTACGGCGACTTCATCACCTCTTACGCAGCATGGCTCACCGTTGCTGACGACTACGTTGTTACCGCTACCGGTATCTCCGCTAAGGATGCTCCCGCAGCGAACGTAATCACCAAGGCTCCCGCTGTATACCTCACCGGTACTCCCGCTCCCGCTTCCGCAGGCTTCGTTTACACCAACCGTGTTACCAACACCAACTGGAACTACGACAACGAAGCTATGGAAATGATGGGCTTCAACGTTACCACCGACCTCGCTCTCGCTGACGCTGTTGTAGGCGCATCCGCACTTGCTGAAGACGAACTCGCTGCAGTCAAGGCTGGTACTCCTTACATCGGTTACGGTTCCAGAGCAGGCAAGGGCGCAGACCTCTTCGGCGAAGCAATCGTTCGCGATTCCGCTTCCGGTATGGACTGCCTCGGCTACGTAACCTACCCGACCACCACTCTCGTTAACTCCAGCTACGTTCTCGACGGCGACGATGTTCTTTACGGCTACGGCGTAGGCTTCTACTCCGTTGTTCCGGAAGGCGCAGACGTTCTCGTTCAGATGGACGGCACCAAGACTCCTACCGAAGGCTTCATCCAGGCAATCACCGAAGAACAGGCTGCTGCAAGCGAAGCTTACCTGAACGGTTCCGTACAGGCAATCGCTTACAACGGCACCGACGCTGAAGGCAACACCCTCACCGTTGTTCTCTTCGCTAACTCCCTGACTCACAAGCTCCACCAGCGCGATGAATACGCATTCATCTCCAACTTCGTATTCTCCAACCTCCTCGGCGAAACCTACGTTCCCGCTGCTGACGTTGTAATCGAAGTTGAAGACGAAACCGTGGAAGCTGACAAGTACCCGGTAATCCTCGAAGAAGTTCCGACC
Source organism: Clostridia bacterium (assembly GCA_017398585.1). Lineage (GTDB taxonomy): Bacteria > Bacillota > Clostridia > Oscillospirales > CAG-272 > UMGS1696. Next base: position 4,806 of record JAFQFS010000150.1, on the reverse strand, counting down.
TTCGGTCTCTTCACCAAGATCCTCAGCATCTTCACCTTCAGAGGTTAAGTTCTGAACATCAAAACAGCCGTACAGTTTGTACGGCTGTTTTCTTTTTCTGCCAATTTCCGCATAAAAAAATCCCCGACGGACGGGGATTTTTCATTTTTTCAGATTCAGTCAATCACAGCGATGACTTCGACTTCCACGAGCGCACCTTTCGGAAGAGCCTTGACAGCAACACAGCTGCGGGCGGGAGCGGAAGTGATGTACTTTGCGTAAACTTCGTTGAACGCCGCAAAGTCCGCCATATCCGCGAGGAAACAGGTAGTCTTTACGATGTTGCCGAAGGACGTGCCGGCTTCGGTGAGAACGGCGTCGAGGTTCTTCATGACGCGTTCTGCCTGTTCGGTGACGTTAGTGCCTTCCATCTGACCGTTTTCGGGATTCAGCGGAATCTGACCGGAGGTATAAAGCATGTTGCCGCAGACGATTGCCTGAGAATACGGGCCGATAGCAGCGGGAGCGTTCGGGGTGGAAATTTTCTTGATCATGGTAAATTCTCCTGTAAAAATTTGATTCTGTGCTGATTATAATACGCCCGCCGGCGGTTGTCAAGAGCAATCCGCGATTTTCACAGATATTGACTTTATGCGCCGCCTGATGTATAATTATTGTTAATCATGCAACTTCATTCATCAGAGAGGATTGTGACAATGACATACGAACAGATCAGCACATGGCTGAAGCATCCGCCGGAAGACGCGCGCGGAATGACGCGCTGGTGGTGGTACGGCTGCTGCGTGGAAAAAGAGGAGATCGCAAGAGAACTCGACTTTATGAAGGAAGCGGGACTCGGCGGCGTGGAACTTCAGATCCTCTATCCCGTCACGCCGGATGACGCGGAAAAGGGTCTGCGGAACATCCCCTACGGCTCTCCGGAATTCTATGACATCCTCCGTTATACCGCTGAAGCGTGTGCGGAGCGCGGAATGGCGTGCGATTTTACAGCCGGTTCGAGCTGGCCGTACGGCGGTCCGACGGTCGAGGAGGAGGACGCACAGCAGGAAGCCCTTCCCTATCAGCTCGACGTACATGGGCCGAAAACCTTTTCCTGTGACTTCACGACCCGTTTCGCCGGCACCGTCTGTGCGGCGGTCATGGGGAAGATGGAAAACAGCGTGATGCTGCCCGAAACCGTCATCGACATTACGGATAAGTTCCGGATCAAGGAACTGTTCGGCTGGCCGTGGGGGACAGAGCTTGCGGAAATCGAGATCCCCGAAGGGGACTGGAAAATCTGTTTCTTCGTCATTTCCCAGCACCGGAACCACGTCGGAAAGCCGTCGCGCAACGCACAGGGGCTCGTCATGGACCACTGCAGCCGCCGCGCAGCCGACCGGTTCCTCCGTCAGATGGTCAAGCCGGTTCTTGACAAAGCACCGGGCATCCGAAGCCTGTTCTGCGACTCCATCGAAGTTGAGGGGCACAACTGGTCAGGTGTGCTTCTTGAAGAATTCCGCAAACGCCGCGGCTATGACCTGACGCCGTATATCTACGCCCTCTGGGGCGACATGGGCGAGATCACACCGCATGTACGATACGACTACTTCAAAACGATGTCCGAACTGACCATCGAAAATTTCTTCGATCCGCTGACAGAGTTCGCTCATGAAAACGGCACACTGTCCCGCATTCAGGCACACGGAACCTGGGGCGATATCCTGCGCGTCTACGCAGCGGCGGACATTCCGGAAGGCGAGACCTTCGGTGACCACCGGACGCTGGAAGTCAACACCATCCACCGGAGACTGGCGGCATCTGCAGGACATATTTACGGAAAAAATGTAATCTCGAACGAGACTTTCACATGGCTGAAGCGTCCGCGCTTCACGGAAACTCTGGAAGAAATGAAAGCGGCAGTCGACGCCGTCTTCCTCGACGGCATGAACATGATTGTCAACCACGGTTATGCGTACTCGCCGGAAAAGGCGGGCAAGCGCGGATGGCCGTTCTACGCATCCACGCACATCAACCATACGGTTCCGTGGTGGCCGCTGTACGGCAATCTCGGGGACTACATCCACCGCGCAAGCGCCGTTCTCCGGTTCGGGCATCCGGTCGCGGAAGTTGCGGTCTATCTGCCGCAGGCGGATGTCTATGCGGACAATATGCTGTCCGAACTGCACCTCGCCATGCGGCTTGAGGAACACCTCGGACGTGTGGAAATGGACGGCATCCAGAAGGCGGGCTACTGGTTCGATTACATCAACGACGAAGCGCTCTGTGACATCGGAACGATCGGGGACGGCGGTCTGACCGTCGGCGAAAACCGCTACCGCGTGATTGTTCTTGCGGGATGTACCCGTCTTCCGGTCGAAACAGCGGAAAAACTGCGGGACTTCGCAAAAGCGGGCGGCATCCTGATCTGCGACGGCATCCCGACCGACAGCTGCGGACTGCTCGGTTACCGTGAAAATGCAGAAAAAATCCGCGCGGTCATGGCGGAAGCGGATCCGGTCGTCGTCGAAAACCGCGGTGATGCGCTGATTTCGGCACTCCGCGAACGGTTTGTTCCCGACGTGATCCTCTCTGAGCCTGACACGGTCGGCTATGTCCACCGCGCGGACGGAGACACCCATCTGTATTTCTTCTCGAATCTGTCGGACGAATCCCGCATGGTCTTCGCGAACTTCAAGGGACTGGGCGGCGCGGCACGCGCATGGTCGGTGAACCGTGCGGAAGCCGTTCCGATCGACGGCGAGGGTGAAGAACGCGCATTCTTCCTCGAACCCCACGGAACCGTGATCGTCGTATTCTCACCGGAACTTGCGGGCGCGCCGGTCACTACCGTTTCGCCGGTCTGCCTGAACGAACTTCCGCTGACCGGATGGACGTTCACTGCCGACGGAAAAACGTTCACGATGGATGAACCGGAATCGTGGGAAACCCTGCCCGGTCTGGAACATTTCAGCGGCATGGGCGTCTACGAATGCACATTCGATGCGGCAGAAGGCGAATTGAGCAGCAGTCTCAGCATCTGCGGTCTGTCCGCAGCGGCGCGGGTCTATGTCAACGGCGAATTCGCCGGCGATATCTGGACGCATCCGCTGGAAGTTTCCCTTGCAGGAAAACTGCGTGAAGGAAGAAACACCGTTCGCATCGAAGTCTACTCCACGCTCGTCAACGAAATGATGACAGACGGCAGCTACGAAGCACTTCCGGACGTTCTGCCGGAATGGCCTTATTACGGAACAGTCATCAACATTCAGCGCAAGGCGCGGCTCAACTGCATGCGGGAATTCACTGAACAGAAGGAAGTTCTACGCAGCGGTCTCTGGGGACGCGTCAGCCTGCTCAGAAAATGATACAACGGAGGCTTTTATGAGTGAAACAATGAATCCTGCAATCGGCGGAATCCTCACCGGCCGGAAACTGGAATGGTTCCATCACAAGTCCCTCGCAGAATGGGGGTATACCGAAGAACAGACCGACACGTTTGCCGTTCTGCATCCGTCAGAAGACTGCAAAGCGGAATCATATCCGCTGTACGTCGTATTCCACTCGGCGGGACATGACGTATACTCCACCGTTGCCTGCACATGGCAGAAGGGCAACCACGACATCTATCACGCACCGACGGACATGTTTGCGCTGTACCTCGACTGCCGTCAGCACGCGAACGACTGGTGGTGGGGCGGAAATTCCGCGCATGACGTGATCGGCGAAGGACGGGAAGGAACGGAAAAACAGCCCGTTGAAAACCGTGTGGTTGCAACCATCGAATGGGTCATGGAACACTACCCCATCGACCGGAACCGCGTGTATGCGGTGGGCAATTCGATGGGCGGCAGCGGTGCGCTCGGTATCGCGATGTGCCGCGGGGATCTCTTTGCGGCAGTCAAGGCGAATGTCCCCGCCGGTGTCTGCCACATGACGGCGCGCTGCGGTCTCGATTCGGACGCACCGGAGGCACCGGAGGGATTCCGTCTTCCGGATCCGCCGGTTCTGGTGGACTATTCCGCGCAGAACGACGGATGGTCGAAGGGACATGAGATTCTGTACCGCAGAATGCGGGAAAAGAAATACGCCGTTCTCGGCTACTGGGGCATGTTCGGACACGAAAACAACAACGACAGAATCCGCGCGGTGAACGATCTGGTTCACTCGTTCGATCTGTTCCGCATCCGTCTGAATGAAGCGTACCCCGTCTTCACGAATGCGGACTGCGACGATCCCCTCCCATGGTCGGACGACGGTTCAATTATTCACGAAAACGCCGGTCAGATCAACAGTTTCTTCCGCTGGGACAAGGCGGTGGAAACAGAAACCGACGTGAAGATTCCGCTCCGCCTGCTGACCAGAGACGAATGGGAATCCCGTGTGGACTTCCCCGTCCGTGCAAAGGCGGACGTTACCCTGCGTCGTCTGCAGATCTGTCGGTTTGAAGCCGGTGCGGACGTCACATGGGAATGCGGTTCACAGTCCGGTGTGGTCTGCGTGGACGAAAACGGTCTGGTCACCGTTCCGGGCGTTGAAATCGGCACGGATCCGGTGACGCTCATCCTGCGCAAAGCATAACGGCGGGGGATGTACTCCGTCATAAAATAACCCATAGTGCCAGTAGAAAGGCTCCCTCCGGGAGGGAGCTGTCACGAAGTGACTGAGGGAGAACGCGGCACGGACAGTTTGAATTTCTGCCGAAGGCATGCGGCTGTAATATACGTCAATTTTGCACCCATTCACCTGCGGTGGTGAACCAAATTTTACATACCGCGTTCTCCTTCCGACGGCTTCGCCGCCACCTTCCTCTGAAGACCGGAACGG
>JAFQFS010000149.1 GCA_017398585.1 Clostridia bacterium | reverse complement strand
TCCTTGCCGCTGATGTAATCAGTATTTACTAAGATCATCTTCTTCGCCTTTCTTTATTTCCCGGATTCTTTCGATACAGACAGCTATCATCAGGACGGTGAGTACAAGCGGGACAATGCCGAGAAGGTATTTCCAGACCCCGTCAAGTACGGAGATCAGAAATCCGAAGTATACCGCGTAATACAGGATCATGAGAATTGTGACGATGATTGGTGCTGTCATTTTTCTTCTGTGAGATTTCATAGGTCTTCCTCCGTTCAACGATTATGGATTGAAACGGAATTTCATTCTTTTTCGGAGTCCTCTCCGTCTTTTTCGTCTTCCAGACGGCTTTTCTTCTTCCGTTTCCGGACGCATTCCGTCAGCAGATATTCGATCTGACCGTTCAGGGAACGGAAATCATCCTCCGCCCATGCGGCAAGTTCGTCGTACAGCGTTTTCGAAAGCCGGAGTGGGACTTGTTTTTTCTGATTGTCCTTGTCTGCCATATCAATAGATGGAACCGGTATTTACAATGGGCTGGGCATCCTTGTTGCCGCAGAGGACAACGAGAAGGTTCGCGACCATCTGTGCCTTGCGTTCGTCGTCAAGGTCGCAGATACCTTCGTTATTGATTTTCTCGAGAGCCATCTGTACCATACCGACTGCGCCGTCCACGATCATCTTGCGGGCGTCAATGACTGCCGAAGCCTGCTGGCGCTGAAGCATGACCGCCGCGATTTCGGGTGCGTACGCGAGGTAGGTGATGCGTGCTTCGACGATCTCGAGACCGGCGAAATCGACCTTTTCGCTGATCTTTTCGCGGATGCGTCCGGCTACGATCTCACTGGAACCGCGCAGGCTTCCTTCGTCTGCGATGCCGTCACCGGTTGTGTCAACACCGGGGGCAACGTCGTACGGATAAATGCGCACGATCTCACGGAGCGCACTGTCGCATTGCAGGGAGAGGTATTCCTTGTAGTTGTCCACGTTGAAGACAGCCTTCGCCGTGTCGACCACGCGCCACATGACCGCGATGCCGATCTCAACGGGATTACCGAGGCAGTCGTTGATCTTCTGGCGGTTATTGTTCAGTGTCATGACCTTGAGGGAAATCTTGTTGGTTGCCGGTACGTTTACGGTCGTGGTCGTGCCGTTCACCGTGACCGGAATAGCGGAGTTCGAAACGTCGCCGCTCTGGTTCAGCTTGGTTCTTGCCGCAGGGTTGACGGAGACGCAGAACGGGTTTACGTAGAAGAAACCTTCGCTCTTGACCGTGCCGACATAGCGTCCGAACAGGGTCAGAACAAGTGCTTCGTTCGGACGGATGACCTTCAGACCGAGCCACCAGATCCAACCAATGCAGACATACAGCAGACAGAGGACGAATCCGATACTCGCAATCAGTCCGAACCCGTAGTCCATCGCCATACCGCAGAGAACAATACCGACGATAGCCGCGATGTATGCCAGAATTGACAGGATCAGTACGGTCCAGCCGTTCTTCGGGGAAAGAATCTTTTCTTCAATTACTGCAGAATTCTTCATTGTTTTCACATTCCTTTCTCTGATTGATATCATATTGATATCACAATTATATTATATTTCATAAGTGGAACTTTGTCAATAGCTAAATAAAAAAATTTCATGTTTGAAAAGGTTTTGGGAAGGGGTTCGGGGAAACCTTTTTCCTCAAAAAAGGTTTCCCCGAAAAAACTATATTTATTATATCATCAGCGGGGCGGAGAACAGAGCTTCGCGGAAGGCAGCGTAGATGGTGCGGTAGTCTTCCGGATTGTCGGGAACGATGGTCTCGTCTGTCAGGCAGCCGAATTCGAACGCCGGTCTGCCGCATTCGCGGATGAACCAGTCCGTAAGGCTTCCGCCGCTGTCTGCCGGTACCTGTGGCAGAGGTTCGGGAGAACATCCGGTCATACGAGCGAGAAGGCGTGCGAGGGTGCGGGAACGGGCGGGATAATGATCGCCTGTGAAATATCGGAGGCGGTTTCCGTCCATGTGGAGGGAAAGGACGGCGGCGGTCTCGTCCATGATGCGGAGAAAATTGCACAGAGCGGAGATTTCCGGTTCACTTCCCGGGGAAAGTCCCGCCGTTCCCTGCGGACAGATCTCCTCATCGTCGGTGATCTTTTCCGGACATTCCGTGAAATTTCGCCAGAGGTCGACACCGCGCGCATTTCCGCGCCAGGTCCGGAAATCTCCGCTGCCGTTTTGCTTCAGAAGGCGGTCGCGCACCACTTCTTCTGCGGCACCATAGCGGCGGATCTCATACCCGTCCGGGTTGAGCATCGGGATCACACGGATCGTCCGGCTTTCGTACAGATACGGCAGGCTGACGTTGTACAGCCGCCCGCCGTTTTCGAGAGCATCGGCGTAGTCGCTGACGAAGCGCAGGAGCACCGCCGGGGTCATCACGTCTGTCGGATGGATCCCGCCGAGATAAAGGATGCTCCGGCTGTGCGGATCGTGTCCGATCGTTACAACGGGGATCGGACGGTCGAGGACACTCGTACCGAGACCGCTGACTTCCAGGGAGGGATGGCGTACGGCAAGCTCCCCGAGGATTTCCGTCAGTGTGCGGTAGTCGCAGGCACGGTGGTATCGGATTTTGGATGTGCGGAGCAGCATGGGCTGCATTGTTTTATCTGCCATTTTTCTTCCCCTGTTATCGAAAGATTTGCCCGTCTGAGGGATGCTGCATTCTATGCGGAAAATCCGTCGGGTATTCCGCCAAAGTTTACAAAAGCATGTGGAAATCCTGCGGAAAGGATGGTATGATAAAACACAAAGATAAATTATACTCCGGAGGATTCTGACTTGGAGAAAACACAACCTCAGAAGACCGGAACCGGGTTCCGGATCACCGTTCTTGTCATGCTTGCGCTTGTCGTTCTTGGACGCGGCGTTTCCTCATTCCATACCGTCGCGGCAACGGATATTGCCTTTGCCGCATGGGTTTCGTCCGCGCTGTCGTATCTCGCGGAACTTCTTGTCTGTGCACGTACCGTTTCTGCCATTGCGGGAATCACCTGGGCGGTCTATCGGAATCAGGGAAGCAGAAAATTCCTTGCCGCAGCAGCAATCCTTGCCCTGATCGACTATGCCGCGCGTTTTGTAATTGACTTTGCCACCAGTGCTATTGTCGGAGCGGAGGTTCTTGCGGCAAGCTGGCTGCTGCTGCAGTTCCTGTTTGAAATGCTGTTTGTTTTTCTGTCTTATCTGATCGCCGGAACGATGCGGAAGAAGCTGCAGACAGCCGAAACCAGACGGCAGGCGGAGATGTACACTGTCAACCGTTCCTGTGCGGCATCGGTTCTTCTTGTGATGCTCTCCCGCCTTGCGCTGGAGATTTGGTATCTCATCGATTTCATGCTCGCCTATACGGATATTACCGCTGCGGAAACGGCGGCGATCGTCGGTTCGTTCCTGAAGGTGCTCGTGATTTACGGCGGAGCGGCGGTTCTGTTCGGGGAATGGTATACCGAACTGCTGAAAAAGCTGGACAAGGCGCCGCAGAATGTGAAAAGAGATTGAAAAGTGTCGATTGGGTATTGAAAAAAAAACGGAATTGTGGTATGATAATATGAATGAAATCATGAAAAGGACACAGTGATATATATGAAAAAATTTGTTTCCCTTCTCCTCAGCATGCTGTGCGTCGCCGGTGCGGCGGTATCGTGCGGGGAATCCCAGGACGGCTTTGACGGCATCCTGACCCACAAATACAACTACGATCTTTCCGAATACATCGATCTGGCGGAATACAAGGGACTTCCGGCGGAAGGCTATAAGTATGAAGTGACCGATGAAATGGTCGAACAGCAGATTCTCGCGACCCGTTCCTTCTATTCCCGCCTGACCGACGTGACCGACCGCGGCGCGCAGATCGGCGATACCGTCTACATCGACTATGTCGGTACCATCGATGGTGCAGAATTCGAAGGCGGTTCGGAGGAAGACTGCGAACTGACGCTCGGCACCGGAACATTCCCGGAAGAATTTGAAAACGCCATCGTCGGTGCCTACGCGGAAACGGATCTTTCGGTGGATTTCACATTCCCGGATCCCTATCTGAGCGCTCCCGAGTACTCCGGTATGGACGTTCATTTTGATATTCATGTCCACACCGTCTGTGAACAGGAACTCCCGGAATACAGCGAAGATTTCGTACGCGGTTATCTCGGCTACGATTCCATTGCGGATTTTGAAGCGGGTCTCCGTCAGCTGATCGAAGATCGTTATCGCGATCTTTATTACCAGTACGTGATTGCGCAGCTCTGGGATACCATTTCCGAAAACACAACCGTGAAGAAGTTCCCGGAAGAAGAAACCAAAACGATGTATGATGACATCATCGCGGCAGAACAGTATTACGCAAACGCACAGGGCATCAATTTCGCGGATTACATCGGTGTCAACTATCAGATGACGGAAGACGAATACTATACCTTCGTTCAGGAACAGGTGGAAAGCCGCATCAAGGATGAAATGATCTGCTATGCGATCGCACGTGCGGAAAATATCACCCTTACCGAGGAAGAATATACCAAGCGCGCCACCGAATATGCCCTCGACTTCTACGGCCTTGACTCTCTCGATGCCCTCGAAGCCATCTACAGTCATGAAGCCATCTGCCAGAACCTCATGTTTGACAAAACACGCGAAGCCGTCGCCGATTACGCTGACGTGACGATTGTGAATGATTAAAATTTTGCGGGGAAAACCTTTTTCAGGAAAAGGTTTTCCCCACACCCTTTTCCAAAACCTTTTTGACTGAAAAGAAAAACAAAGCCGGGTGCAGACCTTTCGGAACAACGTACTGTCCGTAAAACGTACGTTAGTTCGAAAAATCTGCACCCAACGTTGTTTATTTGTCTGTATAAAGTTTTTTGAAAGGGGTTCGGGGAAAACTTTTTTTCAAAAAAGTTTTCCCCGAAAAACTCTATTTCTTATTTATGCTCCGCTTCGCCGTAGATGCAGCGGTAGGTTGCGGTTTCGCGGTTAGCGAGCTTGAAGACCTGCTGGAGTTCCTGCTCGGTGGTGGTAATGCAGCGGGGGTTGTTGCATTTGAGGTAGCCGGTGATCTTTTCGGGGAGGTCGACGGTGTGCTTTTCGACGAGTTCACCGTCACGGATGATGTTGACGGTGATGCCCGGATCGATGTAGCCGAGGATACCGAGGTCAACTTCGTAGTCTTCCGCGATCTTGATCATGTCCTTGCGGCCCATCTTCTGGCTGGGAACGTTCATCAGGACTGCGACGGAGCATTCCAGCTTGTTCAGCTCGAGAACGCGGTACAGTTCCATTGCCTTGCCCGCCTTGATGTGGTCGAGCACGATACCGTTTTTGATCGAATCAATATGCATGGTTCTCCTCCTTACTTTGCTTCCAGTCCGAGCAGCATCATGATGAGTGCCGCACGCATGAATTTGCCGTTTTCAACCTGCTTGAAGTAGCACGCACGCGGATCCTTGTCGATCGCGGTGGAAATTTCGTTCACACGCGGTAGCGGATGCATGATGCACAGATCGGGCTTCGCGGTCTTCAGCTTTTCGGGGGTCAGGATGTAGCTGTCGCGCAGACGGAGGTATTCTTCTTCGTTGAAGAAACGTTCGTGCTGAACGCGGGTCATGTAGAGGATGTCCATATCGCCGATAACTTCCATGAGGTCGGTCGTTTCCACGAATTCCACGTTGTTTGCAAGAAGGACGTCCTTCTTGACATAGTCCGGAACCTGGAGTTCCGTCGGTGCAACGAGAACGAACTTCACGTTCGGGTAACGGACCATTGCGTGGATAAGGGAGTGTACGGTGCGGCCGAACTTCAGGTCGCCGCAGAAACCGACGGTCAGATTGTCCAGTCTGCCCTTTTCGCGGGAGATGGTCAGAAGGTCGGCGAGGGTCTGGGTCGGATGGTTGTGACCGCCGTCACCCGCGTTGATGACCGGAACGGTCGCATTCATAGCGGCTACGAGCGGTGCGCCTTCCTTCGGATGACGCATTGCGATGATGTCCGCATAGCAGGAAACAACGCGCGCGGTGTCCGCAACGCTTTCGCCCTTGGATGCGGAGGAAGACTGTGCTTCGGAGAAACCGAGAACGTTGCCGCCGAGCTCCATCATGGCAGCTTCAAAGGACAGACGGGTTCTCGTGGAGGGTTCAAAGAAAAGGGTAGCGAGCTTCTTGCCGTCCGCAACGTGTGCGTACTTCGCGGGATTCGCCATCATGTCGTTTGCGGTGGCGATCAGCGAGTCGAGTTCGGCGGTGGAAAGCTCAACGATATCAAACAGGCTTCTCATGCTTTTGCTCCGTTCACTGCAAGATAATTCTTGATTCTGGTTACGTTTTCTTCGTTTGCCGGGTCTTCTTCGAGGTATTCGATGATGTCGTATACGTCAACAACGGAATATACCGGGAAACCGAATTCGTTTTCAACTTCCTTCATTGCGGAAAGGTCGGTCTTACCCTTTTCCTTGCGGTCGACCATAACGAAGGTCGCTGCAACCTTGACGTCTTCGAGGTTACCGAGGATCGCCATGCTTTCGCGGATCGCGGTACCTGCGGTGATAACGTCTTCCACAATAACAACTTCTTCGCCTGCCTTCGGAACGTAGCCGACAAATACGCCGCCTTCGCCGTGGTCCTTGGCTTCCTTGCGGTTGAAGAAGAAGGGAACGTCGAGACCGTTCTTGGAGAGGGCGATGGAAGAGGAAACTGCGATGGAGATGCCCTTGTAAGCCGGTCCGTAGAGAACGGTTCTCTTATTGCCTACCTTTTCGAGATAAGCCTTCGCGTAGAATTCACCGAGCTTTGCAATCTGTTCGCCGGTCTTGATGTCGCCTGCGTTGATGAAGTAGGGAATCTTGCGGCCGCTCTTTGCGGTGAAGTCACCGAACTTCAGAACACCTGCACCCTGAAGAAACTGAATAAATTCTCTCTTGTAGCTTTCCATATCGATCAAATCTCCTTAAAAATAATTCTATTTAAGCGGGAAAACATTTTTGCAAAAAGGTTTTCCCGC
>JAFQFS010000148.1 GCA_017398585.1 Clostridia bacterium | reverse complement strand
TCGTCGAAAATACGCTGACGAACCTCATTCCCGCGTCCGTTTCGGAATCCGGGGATCACTATACCTATGAAAATCCGCTTGAGACCCGCGGCGGCATGGAGCGCTGGAACTGGCACGGCTGTCCGTGCTGTCCGCCGATGCTTCTGAAGATTGCGGGCGTGATGCCGTCCTATATCTGGGCGAAGGCGGGGGATGACCTCTGGCTGAATCTGTTCATCGGCTCGTCGGCGAAGTTCGACGGTGCGGAAGTTATATATAAGGATGGGAAAATCACTGTGAAGGCGGAAAATGCCGTTCGTCTGCACGTGCGTATCCCCGAGTGGGCGGAAAACTTCGCGGTTTCTGCGGATTATTCCGTTGTACGCGGCTACGCGATGGTAGAGGTTCCTGCCGGGGAGACGGAAATTTCCGTCACGATGGACGCGCCTGTCCGGAAACTGATGGCACATCCGTGGGTCGAGGCGGATACCGGACGTGTTGCAGTCAAGAAGGGCGCGGTGCTGTACTGTGTTGAACAGGCGGTTGACAAGTGGGAAGACCTCGACTTCGAACTCGGGGACGATCTCCCGCAGGTGAACGACGACGGCACCCTGACCGTGACCTCCACAGACGGCCGGACGTTCACGCTGATCGAATACCGCCGCTGGAACAATCACGGGGCACTGCCCATGCGGATCTGGTTCCGGCAGAGAGGGCATCGTGCGGATCCGTGCGACCTTACCGGATGGGAAGGGAAGCTCTACCGTGCGTACATGAAATGAGCAGCCTGTTTTTCGGAATCCTCGGTGTGGTCTGGATCATCGCGGGCGCGGTATCGTTCGGATGGGTATTTTCGCTTGTCGGGGCCGGCATGATCGCCGCTGCGTTTGCGGTGGCGCGGGTTTCACGCAAAGCCGAACGCGGAGATTACGGCACACCGGTGCCGCTGTCGCCGAAGCATCGTGTTCCGCCGTCCGCACGGCTCGTCGGCGGGATCGTCGTGGGTGTGTTCGGCATCGTCTGGATGATCGCCGTTTTCCGCATGGGCGGGGGATGGTTTGCGCTGTTCGGGCTGATGTTCGTCTTCGCCGGAATCGTGCAGGCGTGGGGATTTTTCAGAAGATAGGAAGGAATTGAAATGAAACAAATCAGACGCGGGAAAGACTTTCTGAGGCGTTCCGGCATTATGGGAATTGCCATGGGCGTGATTTTTTTCGGAATTTCGGCTGGGTTCAGTGCTGCTGTCGGGGGAATAATTCCTATGATTATGGGATTGATTTTTGCATGTTTCTGTGTCGGAAGCGGGATTCACAGTCTCTGGCAGGCAGCAGGAGGGGAAAGGCCTTCGCTGTATGAGATCACCGATGATGCGGAAAAAACAGATACGCGGCAGGAGGGTGTGAAATTCTGCCCATACTGCGGTGCAAAGGCGGCGGAAGGTTATCTTTATTGCAGTAACTGCGGAAAGAAACTGCCGTGAAAGAAAAACAGAGACTTGCATTTTCTCACGGAATGTGATATAATATACAGGATAACTTTGAAAATTCCCACAGGAGTTCCCATGTTCAGTGAAAAACTCAAGGAAATCCGCCGCCGCGACGGAATCACCCAGCTGCAGGCGGCAAAACAGCTCGGCGTGTCGCTCGGCGCCGTCGGCAACTGGGAGAGCGGCAAGCGCACCCCCGACGCGGACATGCTCGTGCAGATCGCGGATACGTTTGGTGTGACGGTCGACTACCTCCTCGGACGCACCGAAGACGGCGGCAGTACCCCGTCGGAAGCGGATCGCTGCATCGAACAGCTCAAAAAACGTCCGGAGCTGGTGGATCTTGTTTCCCTCACCATGAAGGCATCGACGGAGGACGTGAACCGCGTGATCCGCGTGATCGAAGCGATGATTGTCTGAAATTTCCCGTCCCGCGACATCCGTCGGTGAAAAATACACAGTATCGGACGCCATTTCGGCTCATTTGTCGTTGAAACGTAAAAATTTCGAAAACTGCGGGAAAATTGAAAATTCCCTATGGATATTTTCGGAAAAGTATGATATAATACTAATTGCGCTGGGAATACAGTTTTTTCTGTCATGCCAAGGTGCACGTTTTCCCGGCGTCATGAAACAGCCAACCCATAATATATATAAATTACACGCGGAGGTACATTTAAAATGTCCAAGAAGTATGTTTACCTGTTCTCCGAAGGTAACGCTAACATGCGTGAACTCCTCGGCGGCAAGGGCGCAAACCTCGCAGAAATGACCAACATCGGTCTTCCCGTACCCCAGGGCTTCACCATCACCACCGAAGCCTGCACCCAGTACTACGAAGACGGCAGACAGATCAACGATGAAATCATGGCTCAGATCATGGAATACATCGTTAAGATGGAAGAAATCACCGGCAAGAAGTTTGGTGACCATGAAAATCCCCTTCTCGTTTCCGTTCGTTCCGGCGCACGTGCTTCCATGCCCGGTATGATGGACACCATCCTCAACCTCGGTCTCAACGAAGAAGTTGTTGAAGTTATGGCTAAGAAGTCCGGTAATGCTCGCTGGGCTTACGACTGCTACAGAAGATTTATCCAGATGTACTCCGACGTTGTTATGGAAGTCGGCAAGAAGTACTTCGAAGAACTCATCGACAAGATGAAGGAAGAAAAGGGCGTTAAGCTCGACGTTGAACTTACTGCAGAAGACCTCAAGGAACTCGCTGAACAGTTCAAGGCTGAATACAAGGCTAAGATCGGTACTGACTTCCCGTCCGATCCCAAGGAACAGCTCCTCGGCGCAGTTAAGGCAGTATTCCGCTCCTGGGACAACCCGAGAGCAAACGTATACCGTCGTGACAACGATATCCCGTACTCCTGGGGTACCGCTGTAAACGTACAGGCTATGGCATTCGGTAACATGGGCGACGACTGCGGTACCGGTGTTGCGTTCACTCGTGACCCTGCAACCGGCGAAAAGAAGCTCATGGGTGAATTCCTCACCAACGCACAGGGCGAAGACGTTGTAGCAGGCGTTCGTACTCCCATGCCGATCGCTGAAATGGCTAACAAGTTCCCGGCTGCATTCGAACAGTTCGTTAAGGTTTGCGAAATCCTCGAAAACCACTACCACGACATGCAGGACATGGAGTTCACCGTTGAAAACGAAAAGCTCTACATGCTCCAGACCAGAAACGGTAAGAGAACCGCTCAGGCTGCTCTCCAGATCGCTGTTGACCTCGTTGCTGAAGGCCACAAGACCGAACAGGAAGCAGTTCTCATGATCGACCCCAGAAACCTCGACACTCTTCTCCACCCGCAGTTCGACGCAAAGGCTCTCAAGGCTGCCAACGTAGCTGGTAAGGGTCTTGGTGCATCCCCCGGTGCAGCTTGCGGTAAGTGCGTATTCTCTGCAGAAGACGCTAAGGAATGGGCAGCTCGCGGCGAAAAGGTAGTTCTCGTTCGTCTCGAAACCTCTCCCGAAGACATCGAAGGTATGAAGGCAGCTCAGGGTATCCTCACCGTTCGCGGCGGTATGACCTCTCACGCAGCGGTTGTTGCTCGTGGTATGGGTAAGTGCTGCGTATCCGGCTGCGGCGAAATCAAGATGGACGAAGAAAACAAGAAGTTCGAACTCGCTGGTAAGACCTACGGCGAAGGCGACTTCATCTCCATCGACGGTTCCACCGGTAACATTTACGACGGTATCATCCCGACTGTAGACGCTGAAATCTCCGGCAACTTCGGCACCATCATGGGCTGAGCAGACAAGTTCCGCTCCCTGAAGGTCCGCACCAACGCCGATACCCCCGCTGACGCCAAGAAGGCCCGCGAGCTGGGCGC
>JAFQFS010000147.1 GCA_017398585.1 Clostridia bacterium | reverse complement strand
TAAATTCAAAAGAATTTTCGGAGTCTTTTTAGTACATTGTTGTTCAATTTTCAATGAGCGATCTTGCTCGCCGCTTTCTCAGCAGCCTGTTTATTATATCACATTCACTTTCCTCTGTCAAGAGGTTTTTCAAAACTTTTTTAAGTTTTTTCTTGACCGGTTCGCGATTGCTTGGCTCTGTCTCAGCGACTCGTTTATTATATCACATCCGGTTTCCTTTGTCAAGAGGTTTTTTAAAACTTTTTTAAGTTTTTTTTCGAACCGCTTGCTTTCGGACCTTCCGTGCAGCCGTCTCCTTGACAGCCCCGTTATTATATCACTCCTCCCCCTCTTTGTCAAGTCCTTTTGCAAATCTTTTTTTATTCTTTTTTTATCCCCTTCCATAAAAAAGCGATTCACGCATACCCGAAAAGAGGCATACCGAAAAATGATATGCCTCTTTCCATCTCTGCTCAAACTTGCCCGCATAGATACCCGAACGCCATAGTCCAGTTCGGATGCGGACACAGGACCTTTCCATTGTCATTCATATATCGCATATATTCATAGCACGCACGTTCGAGGGACACCTCCAACCCGCGATTCACCTCATCACTGAACGGCGGTACGCCTTCCTGATCCCACGCAATCTTATCGGCAATAAACAGCAGCATGTCCGCTCTTGTCGGGTTCGCTTTCAGCGTAGTGTGACATCCGATCGCAGAAAGTACCGTTTGCTCATCAATCCCAAAGAACTCCTCTGCAACAACCGCCGAAATCCGCTGATGCAACAAAAACGGATATTTCCGTTCAGCTACGCACAGTTCAAAGCCCTGCTCCACAGCATATCCCATCATATCCGCCGGCGCGATCACAGCACTGATGTCATGCAGCAGCCCTCCGATTTCACACAGTTCCGGATCAAGCCCAAACCTCACCGCAAGTTCCCGGCACACTTCCGCTACCTGCGAAACATGCCGGAACGTTTTCTCTTTTCCATTGCGAAGCAGCAGTTCCCGCACATCCCGCACAAGTTCTCCGCTTGACACCGGAATATCAACATAATTATATCTCTCAAAAATCATGTTTCCTCTTCAATCCTCCACAATATCCACGTGACTCACACCGCCGGACTTCGTCACAACGATCTTCCTGCCGATCCGTTCTCTCAGCCCCGCCACATGCGAGATGATCCCCACAGACCGACCGATGACCGACTGCGATTCCAGCATCGCGAGCGCCATGTCCAGCGAACTTTCGTCCAGCGAACCGAACCCTTCATCAATAAACATCGCATCGATCTTCACACCGCCGGACTCTGCTTCCGTCTCATCCGACAACGCCAGTGCCAGCGCGAGCGACGCCGTGAACGATTCTCCGCCCGACAGCGTGCGTACACTCCGCACGCTTCCGTTCCAGTGGTCGCGGATGTCCAGTTCCAGCCCGCTCTTCGTGCGCAGGTTTTCTGCACCGGTTTTCCGCATCAGCTCATACCGTCCGTCCGTCATCTTCATCAGACGGATATTCGCCAGACGGATGATCCTCTCGAACAGCCGCATCTGCCAGAACGTCTCCAGCATGATCTTGTCTTTTCCTTTGATATTCCCGTTCGCGGTGTCCGAGATCCGGGCGTACAGTTCGGAACGCTTCTCCGATTCCGCAAGTTTCTCCAACGTCTGAGTCAGCATGACCGCTGCCGTACGATTCTTCTCGAGAAGCGATGTCAGCCGCACAAGTTTCCCGTTCGTTTCAGTGAGTTTGGCCTCGCACCGTTCGCAGACTTCCCGGAATTCCTCATATGCCCCGGCATTGCTGTCCGTGAGCTGTCCGTTCAGCGTATCGCACGCCGCCTGACACGATTTTACCCGAGCCGCCGCTTCGGTATGCCGCTTTACCGCCGCATCTGCCGATGTCTCCAGTTCCGCCGCATGTCCGGTTAGTCCCGCAGCCTCTTCCTGAAGTTCCGCAAGCGTTTCGTACGGCAGACGGCCGTTCAGTACCGCAATCCGTTCCCGTTTTTCCTCATCCGCCGCCTTCAGCGCGTCCGCGCGTTTTTCGAGATCGCCGTACACCGCCCTCTCGTCGTTCCGGAGAGCCTGATACCGCACCAGTTTTTCGGACAACTCCGTCAATTTCCGTTTCGCCGCCGAAGCACGTTCCAGCTGTTCCCGCGCTTCCCGCTCGGACTGCACCAGAATCTCACGCCGTTCCTCCAGTTCTGCACGGTACCGCCGAACAGCTTCCTGTCCTCCTTCCTCCGCTGTATCTGCTTCGGACAGAATCTCCGTTTCAAGCTGTTTCAGTGTTCCTTTCAGCTTCCCGGCGCGTACCGCGTACTTTTCCGCCTGCTTTGCCGCCGCATCGCTTTCCGCACGCAGTTTCGCCAGTCCCGCACGTGTTACTTTCTCTCCGGACACCACTGCCGGAGCCGGATGCTCCACGGAACCGCAGACCGGACAGGGTTCTCCGTCGCGCAGTTCCGCAGCAAGTACCCCTGCTAATCCGTCAAAATATCGTTTTTCCGCCTCTGCATATGCCGCCTGCAGCTTCATTTTGTCCGTGGCCGCCTTCGCATACCACTCATTCGCCGTCGCAAGTTCCGGTACAGCATCTTCATACTGCGCGATCCGTTCGAGCATCTGCTCGACCAGCCGCCCCTCTTCCCGCTTCAGCTTTGTTTCCGCCTGCCAGCGTCCCTCCCCGTCCGCATCCGCCTTCGCTTCTTCAAGACCGGCTTCCGTACGCTCGATTTCCGTTTCCATCAGCGCGATCCGCTTTTCATGGCGTTCCATATCCGCCGCGCAGCTGCACACCTCCGCTTCATCTTCGGCAAGCGATTCCCGCAGACGCTCCAGTTCTCCGTATTCTTCCGCACGCGACAGGATCGCCGCCGCTTTTTCGCGGCATTTCACCGCTTCCGCCCGATGATCCACTGTAGCTTCACACCGTTTTTCCGCCTCTGTAAGTTCGTTCATCGCGTGTTCCAGTTCACCCTTTGCCGCCGCCAGACGTTTTTCGTTTTCCAGATCCGTTTCGGCACGGGTCAGCATGTACTTCGCGATATCGGCTTCCGCACGCTCCGTGTCCCGCACCTTCTCCAGTTCCGCGCATTCATCCTCCATCTTCCGCAGGGTATCGCGCATCGCATCTTCGAGATCCGGCGGAACAACCTCCGGCAGTGAGTCCAGTTTTCCCGCCAGTTCCGCATCTCCCGCCGCATCAAACATCCATTTACAGTTCATCAGCTCCGCACGCAGAATCTCCGTACGCTTCCGCTCTTCCGAAGCAAGCTGTTTCGCCGCCGCGGAAAAACGCGCATACAGATCCGTTCCGAAAATATTCCGAAGGATCACCATCCGGTCTTCCGTTTTCGCGTCGAGCAGTTCACGGAATTCGCCCTGCGCGATCATCACGGTCCGTCGGAACCGGTCACGATCCAGTCCGGTCAGCGCGCATACTTCTGCAGTCACATCCTTCTGCTTCGACACGATCCGTCCGTCCGGATATTTCAGCCATGCGTCCGAAGACTTTTCCAGTACCCGTTCGCCCTTCTTCACTTTTTCCCGTCCGAGCGTCCGGTGAACCGTGTACCGCGCACCGCCCAGATCAAATTCCAGTTCCACCGCCGTATATTCATCCGGTTCGGCGTACTTGCTACGCAGCATCGCCGCTTCCCGCGTGTTTCCGCTCGCTTCTCCGTACAGTGCGTACGTGATCGCATCAAACAGCATCGTTTTTCCCGAGCCGGTGTCCCCGCAGATCAGATACAGCCCGCCCGAACAGATCTCCGCAAGATCCAGTTCAACCCGTCCGGCATACGGCCCGAACGCGTTCATCATCAGTCTGATCGGTTTCATTTATTCATACTCCACTTCTTCGCACGTCTCAAAAATCCCGCGCACCACATCGAGCAGTTCCTCTTCCGGAGGCACATTGTTCTGCATCTCATACAGTTCCGCAAACACATCCTCCGGACGGATCGTCCCGTCCGACTCATCGGCCGCCGCAGTTCCGTCCGATTCACGGTATTCCCGCGTCCTCCGGTTATCGTATGCCAGCCGCATCAGATTCGGATATACGCACCGCAGCTTCGCCGCCGCGTCAACGATGTCTTCCTCATCCGTCAGAACCACGCGGATGTAATCCTCTTTTGCCGGATCATGCAGACCGGCGTGCACCACCTCGTCGTACGTCCCGCGTACTTCCCGAAGATCCCGCAGCGGATGCAGCGGCACACGTTTCACGTCCAGCGTTCCCTTCTCGCGCAGTTCTGCAAGATACACCGACTTTTCATCCGATACTTCATTAAAAGAATACTTCAGCGGCGAACCGGAATACCACGCCGTTTTCCCAACAGGGTGCGCACCATGCAGATGTCCGAGCGCAGTGTAATCAAATCCCTCGAACAAAGAGGCCGAAACCATCCCCGTTCCTCCGACATCCGTGTCGCCAACTGTCCCGCCGACGACAAACTGATGCGTCACCAGAACATTCCGCTCATTTACATCAATCGCCATCCGCCCGACCGCGTGTGCAACGGCAGCGTTGTACGTGTCTCCGTCAAAATCTTCACAAACCGCACGCACGTTCACCGGCTTCACAAACGGCAGCAGCCAGACATTCATGTCCCCATATTCATCCGAAAACACGACCTTTTCCCCCGCACCGTCGTAGACCGGCGAAAAATGTACACCCGCCGCCTTCGCCACGGACGACAGATACGCCACCCGCTCCGGCGAATCGTGATTCCCGGAAACCGCCAGCACCGCGATCCCCGCCGACGCAAGACCGGACACAAACCCATCCAGTACCGCGACCGCTTCCGCCGACGGTGCCGACCGGTCATAAATATCCCCCGCCACAATCACCGCGTCACAATTCTCACGCACGGCGATCTCCGCAATCTCCGCAAGAATGTGCCGGCAGTCCGCCGTCATGGAGACATCGCACAGACGCAGTCCGATGTGCAGATCCGATGTATGTAAAAATTTCATTCGATCGATCCTCCTTTATCTGCCATACCTGTACGGTTCACAGTATGCCCGAGCCGGTACGTCCGCGCGGACATCCCCGTCTTCTTCCGGAACAACCGCATAAAATAAAGCTCGTCGTTGTAGCCGCACATCTCCGCGATCTCCGCAATGGTCAGGTCGGTTCCAGCCAGCAGGTCACGCGCATGCTGCAGCCGCAGTCCGATGATGTACTCCGACGGCGCACAGCCGAACGTCCGCCGGAACACTTCGCGGAAGCGGCTCACGCTCAGATGTTCCGACTCCGCCAGTTCCGCAATACACAAATCTTCCGTGTAATGCCGGTGGATGTACTCGAGCAGATCCGCAAACCGCTTTTCCCGCCCGATGCCGTCCCCGACCGCCGAGCGCCCCAGTTCCACCAGAACCGCCGTCAGCTTTGCCGCACAGAGATCCTCATACCCACGACCGTGCATCATGAACTCATGGAACATCTCCCCGAATGCCCGCCTGAGAGATGCCGGGATCTCATCGTTCAGCCGGTATACCCGTCCCGGAACGATCCCGTTGTTCACGAGAAGCCGCTCCGCATAATTTCCGGTGAAATGCGCCCAGTAATACCCAAGTTCCCGATCTTCCGTCAAACCGTAGCGGTAAGGACATTCCGGCGGATACACAATGAATTCCCCGGGCATGAGGCAATATTCCCCTCCCGCCGCTCCGCACACCAGTTCGCCGGCATCCATTAATTGAAGATAATAGTCGTGACGACACCCGGTTGTCCAGAAACTGCGCGTCATCGCTACATATCCCGTACAGTTCACGACCAGCGGTACTCTGTCATCGCGGCAGTTCGCATATTCCGAATTTGTGAAGCTGCGGCGGTAATAAGACTGATGTTCCATTCATCCTCCTCAGGCGATTTGTCCATAAAAACAATTGATTCGTGTATTGCAGTGTTCTTTCATTTAGTATATACTAAATTACGAAAAGGTCAAGACATTCCATCGGATTTCGATAATTTTTTACATTTTAAATAAACAAACCACAGAAAAGGAGACGAATATGAAAAAATCATTAAACGCGTGGACCGTCGAAGGTTCCCTCAATTTTGAAGAAACTTTCGCAGCCGTATCCGCAGCCGGATTTGACGGAATCGAATTAAACGTCGACAGTTCCGGTGTGCATTCCATCACCATGTCCACCACCAAGGAAGAATTCGCAGCGATCCGCGCACTTTCCGAAAAGTACAATCTTCCGGTCGTCAGCATTTCTACCTCCCTCTGGGGCGCCAAAATGAGTCATCCGGACGAATGGGAAGCGGGACGTGCCCTCATGAGAAAGCAGCTCGAAGCAGCAGCGGAACTCGGCGCGGGCGGTATCCTCGTCGTCCCCGGCGGCGGCATGAACAGCGAATACACCCTCGCGGCGGCACGTAAAAACTCCATCGAATTCATGAAATCCATGAAGGACGAAATCGAAGAAATCGGCATTTTCGTAGGCGTGGAAAACGTATGGAACGGCTTCTTCCTCTCCCCGTACGATATGGCATCCTTCATTGATGAAGTGGACTCTCCGAAAATCGGCGCATATCTCGACGCTGGCAACATGCTCGCCTTCTCCATCTCCGAATATTGGGTCGAAGTCCTTGGTTCCCGCATCGGCTGTGTCCATGTCAAGGACTATCTCCGTAACGGCGGTCTGAACTCCGGCGGTACCTGGCAGGACATCACCCACGGCAGCGCAAACTGGAAGGCGATCATCCCCGAACTGAAGAAAGCCGGTTTTGACGGTTATCTCACCGGCGAAGTCTTCAAGGCAGATGCCGACATGAGCTGGCCGGATTATTATAAGAAGGTAGCAGGCGAGATCTCAGAAATCTGCACCTACGCCGAATAACGAAATTTTTCTTTCCATTGATCCAACCAAACGGAAATTTTTGCGGTTATTATAAACAACCCCTATTTTCCACAAGGAGTATTGTTTATGAAACCACGAATTTTTCTCACAGCAAGTGTGCTCTGCACGGTTATTTTCCTGTTGTTTTCCTGTACTGACACGGAAACCGCTTCGGAAGAAGCCGCCGACACCGGAATCCTCACAAACCTTTATCGGGAAACCGAATGTGTACTGCCCGAAGGATGGTGGATGCTCTCCTCCTTTCCACCGGAATACGATGCCGAAAACGATACGTTCACCGTCTGTGCCCAGTTCTCCGAGGAAGACGAGCAGGAAAACGGCACCATCCTTTACAATTACACCGTCGGATTCTTCACGCTGGATCAGAACGGCTCGGTCATCTCTCAGGTAACCGAACCGCTTCCGGAACATACGCAGATCACCCACGGGCTCTTCACGGACGACGCCGTCTACTGTGTGACCAACCTTAATACAGGAGAGGCGGAACGCAAACATCATCTGCACCGTTACGACCGTGCAACCGGAGAAACAATCTCCACCGCAGAACTGACGTATCTCCTCGACACGGGAATGAATTTTCCCTACGCACTCTGTACCGATGCGGACGGGGACATCTACCTCGCAAGTCAGGAGAAAATCGTCATTCTCCGTCCGGATCTGACAGAAATCGTTTCCATCCCCATGAAAAACTATCTCCGTTCCATGGCATCCGACCGTGACGGAACCGTCCGCGTCAGCACCGCCCTGAACGGAAGTCAATGCATCGCCGCCGTTAATAAAGACAGCGGTACCCTTGATTCCGCAATTCCGTTTGAACAGACCCCGACGCTCCTCCATATGCAGCCGTCGGATCCCGATCACATCTTCTATTACCTCACCGATACCTTCGTGTGGGGGATGACCTTCGATGAAGACGGCAAACCCGTTCCGGAAGCGGTGATGGATCTTGTCAATTCCGGTATTTCCAACACCAACGCCGCATCCGGTGCCTCCGGAGTCAGTTCTCCGACCGCCGTTCTCGACCGCGACACCATCCTGTTTGCTTATGCCGGAGTTCCCCTGCTGTACTGTCACACGGACAACATCGACCTCGATACCATCCGGACGATCACTGTTGCCTATTCCGAACCGCCGAACGCCCATATTATGACGCAGATTCTGGAGTTCAACAAGGATCACAGCGACGTACGGGTCGTGACAAAGGACTACAGCAGCTACACCACGGACGACAAGCCGAACGGTGCAGAGGAACAGCTTACTCTGGAAATCACCACAGGACTGTTCCGCCCCGATATCGTTCTCGGCGACACAGGCAGCCTCGTTCTGGAACAGATCTTCAAAAACAATCTGTATACCGACCTCACTCCTTATCTCGAAACAGACGACACCGTCAATTTCGATACCCTCTACGGCTGCATTCCGCGCACCTTTGATGACGGCAAAGGCGGAATGTGGGCAATCGCCTCGGAATTCGATATCAGCACTCTCATCGCACGCTCGGATGTTCTCGGCAATTACGCCGGACAAACCAGCTGGACACTCGACGAAATGCTCGATTTTCTCGAATCCCTTCCGGACGATGTAGAAAAATACCCGCAAACCTTCCGTACCGCCGGTATGTATGCCTTTCTCGCACAGGGTTACGGCTATTTCATCGACCGCGAAACCGGAACCTGCTCGTTCGATTCCGAACTTTTTGTCCGGTATCTGAATTTTCTGATGACCCTTCCGGCGGACAGCCGGGAATGGCGTGCGCGTTCGGATTATGCGTCCATGTCCGCCCCCGATCAGTTCCATGCAAGAATGTCCGGCAAAGTCGCACTGGATATGATCTGGCTTGGATATCCGGATGACTACTGGGAACTCGAATCATCCTTCGGCACAAAAGATTATACCCTGATCGGCCGCGCAACCACAACGGACTCCGGCGCAAGAATCACATCGGATCACGTTTTCGCAATCACAAGTTTCACGGAATCCCCCGCCACCTGTTGGGAACTGCTGAAATACTTCTTTGCCGAAAAACATCCCGCACTCCTGCCGGAAAGCGGAATCCTTGCTCTGAAAACCACCATGGCTGCAGAATTAATCCCGTCTGAGGAATACGACCGTGTCCACTACACAACCGGCGTCACCCATGCCATCGAACGAGACCCCGACAATCCGCTGACGGAAGAAACCCTCGACAAACCCGGCATCATCCTCACCTTCACAGATGAAGACCGTGTGAAATACGAAGACTTTCTCGACCGTTCCGGCAATCCCCTCATTCACGAAATTCCCGACGCAGTCACAGACATCGTCAAAGAAGAACTTTCCGTTCTATTCGGCGGTCTCGGTACCGCAGAGGACTGTGCAAAAAAGATCCAGTCCCGCGTGACCATCTGGCTGTCGGAAAACGAATAACCCCACCCCCAAATCCGCACCCAACAAAAAAACAATCCCCTGTCCAAAGATTTTTGGAAAGGGTTCGGGAAAACCTTTTTGCAAAAAGGTTTTCCCGAGAAAAAATAAATCACCAAAGGAGAAACATCATGAAAAAACTCGCTATGATCGGCTGCGGCGGCATCGGCCAGTACCACCTCGGTCACTTCCTTCAGTTCACCGACATCGTTGAACTCGCAGGCTTCTGCGACCTGATTCCGGAACGTGCGGAAAGCTTCGTAGAAAAGGCCGGCTCCGGCAAGGCATTCACCAACTACATCGACATGTACGATGAAATCCAGCCCGATATGGTCTTCATCTGCATCCCGCCGTACTGCCACGGTGAAATCGAATTCGAAACCATCCGCCGCGGCATCCCGTTCTTCGTAGAAAAGCCGCTCGCACTCGACCTCGACCTCGCGCGCAAGATCCGCGACGCAGCTGCGGAAAAGAACCTCATCACCGCATCCGGTTTCCAGTGCCGTTACTCCAACCTCGTGGAACCCAACGTAAAGTTCTGCCAGGAAAACGAAATCGTATTCGTTGATGCTTCCCGTATCGGTGGTATGCCCGGTGTGTTCTGGTGGCGTGACAAGGACCTCTCCGGCGGTCAGATCGTGGAACAGACCATTCACCAGTTCGACATCATCCGCTATGTATTCGGCGAACCTGAAGAAGTCTGCACCTACGGTACCCGCGGCTTCCTCAAGGGCGTTCCGGACTACAATACCGACGACCTCTCCACCACCATCATCAAGTTCAAGAGCGGCGCTCTCGGCGTAATGTCCACCGGTGACTATGCAACCTCCGGCAACAGCCACGACTCCAAGGTCATCTTCTCTTCCAAGGACAAGAGAGCCGAACTCAAGATCCTCGGCACCCTCAAGATCTACGGCGAAAAGCCCGAAGAACCGAAGGATGACAAGGGCGGATTCATCGTCAAGGGCGACGGTGCCCTCTCCGCAGGCGGCGACTGTGTTGTTTACAACCAGGACGGCGACGCAGGCGTTCTCTGTGACCGTACCTTCATCGAAGCGGTCATCTCCGGCGACGGCAGCAAGATCCGTTCTCCCTACGCAGACGCGTTCAAGTCCGTATCCTTCACCATGGCATGCAACAAGTCCATGGAACTCGGTGTTCCCGTAAAGGTTGAACTCGAATAATTGAATGAAATTTCTCGTGGGAAACCTTTTTAAGGAAAAGGTTTCCCACGAACCCCTTTCCAAAACCTTTTTGGACTGGGTAAAACGCAAAAGACTGTGCA
This sequence comes from Clostridia bacterium, assembly GCA_017398585.1. Classification (GTDB taxonomy): domain Bacteria; phylum Bacillota; class Clostridia; order Oscillospirales; family CAG-272; genus UMGS1696. The sequence goes on along the minus strand of JAFQFS010000147.1, from coordinate 17,844 downwards.
GAGCGTTTGTTCTGCACAGTCTTTTTTGTTTAATCAGATTTTAATCCAATCTTAAACTTTCCTTAATTGCCCTTTCATTGACACAAACCGCCGCAAACGGTATAATTTATATAGAAAATCTTACTTTTTGCTGTGCAGGTGCCCCCCTATGAAGTCCATCTATCTCCTCCTCACACGTTCCACCTCCGTCCCGTCACGGCTCATCGGGCTGTTCACAAGCGAACCGTTTACCCATATTTCCCTTGCATTCGATCCGGATCTGACCGTACTCTACAGCTTCGCACGGAAATATCCCGCCGTACCGCTTCCCGCCGGATTGATGGAAGAACATCTCGACTGCGGATTCTACCGCAGACAGGGCAATATCCCCTGCGCCCTCCTGCAGATAGACGTGCCGGATAAAATTTACTTCCGCGCAAAGACTTTTGTTTATAATATGTTCCAGTGCCGGAAAGACTATCATTATAACTTCTTCGGACTGCTCCTGTGCAGGCTGCGTATCCCGCACGATACCCCGAATCAGTATTTCTGTTCCCAGTTCGTCAGTACCGTCCTCGCCGAAAGCGGAGCGCTTGAACTTCCCAAACCCGCGTCCCTCATGCACCCGTTCGATTTCTGTTCCATTGACGGTCTGCACGTCCTCTACCTCGGCGGTCTCTCCGATCTCCGTACCCGCCGCACCGCCCTCTCCGCCTGACTTTTTCCTCTCCTCCCGAAAGGAGGCTTCCTTTCCTCTTGAAATCCCAGTACCACTCTCCAAAATCCCCCAAAGCAAAAAAGATCATCGCCGTCCTTCTTACGCTCCTCTATCTCGCCCTGTGCGGCATGATCTTCGTCTACGTCGGCAAACCGTTCCTTACCTTCCTCGATCAACCTGAAAAATTCCGCCAGTGGATCGACGCACGCGGTCTCACCGGACAGGCTGTCTTCTTCCTTATGATCGTACTTCAGGTCTTCGTCGCTTTTATCCCCGGAGAACCGCTCGAAATCGCCGCCGGTTATGCGTTCGGCTGGCTCGGCGGTACCCTTATTTCCGTCCTCGGTGTCATCGCCGGTTCCACTCTCGTCTTCCTCTTCATACGGAAGTACGGTACCCGCGCACTGGAACTCTTCTTCTCCCCTGAAAAAATCCGTTCCATGAAATTCCTGCAGAATACCGAACGTCTCAAAAGCCTGATGTTCGTCCTCTTTCTCATCCCCGGCACCCCGAAAGATCTCCTCACCTACATCGCCGGACTGACGCCCATCCGCATGTCCGACTTTCTGATCCTCTCTACCGTCGCACGGCTCCCCTCCCTCATCACGTCCATTGTCGGCGGCTCCGCCCTCGGCGAAGGGGAATACCTCACGGCAATGATCGTTTTCGCCGTTACGGCATCTATCAGTCTCCTCGGACTGCTCGTCTGGTCCAAAATCAAACAGCACAAAACCCAAGCCTGACGCTATGTCCGACTTGGGTTTGTTTTTATGTCGTTGTTCAGTCCCGCCGCGATCTCCAGAGCCCGTCGCGGATCACTTCGATCACCGCACCAACAATAAAGATCAGCCACGAATAGGACCACGCCCATCCGCCGACGGTAAAACTGTAGAGAAAATACACGATCACGATACCCAGCCACAGAACGCCGGAGAATTCCCGGTGCATCACCTTCTCAAACGGCACGCCGCGGTTGTACTGCCGCAGCATGTCGAACAGCACCGAACCGATCGCAGACGACAGAAAGATCAGCCATGTCATGTGCCAGTGTCCGAACAGAAAACTGATCGCGAAATACGCAACGACTGTCAGCAGCCACATGCACGCTTCGATCGAATCGAGCAGAGGACGCATCCGTTCGGCGTTGTACTTCCGCTCACGCTCCTCAGACTCTTCTTCCGTCTCCGGAAGCTCCGCAAGCATCGCTTTGATCTTATCGACGTCGGCAAGAAGTTCCCGATACACGTCCAGTTCGCTCTGCCCTTCGGCGACGCGGCGTTCGAATTCCTCGTCGACCTGTTTTGCCAGTTCGTCGATCTTCTCCGCAGCCGCAGCCGTACCGATCTCGCCGCACATGGCTTCGAGTTTCTTTTTGAGTTCTTTCTTCATCATAAGCTGTCACCTGCCACTCACAGCGGCTGTATTTCTCAGCCCGCGCTGCTCATCTTTTTCCAGTTCAGTCCGTATCCGTTATAAACGTATGTATCGTCGGGAAGGAAGAACGCATCTTCCGCAAACATGTCCCCGCTGCCGCACCGCATGGAACCGTTGTATTCCCCGCGGTAAACCGCCACATGGACGTGCTTGCCGGAAGAAACGCCGTAGTCCCCGCTGTCGTAGAAGTAATCGCCCTGCGTGAAGCCCTGACCGACCGCGAGGTCGGAAATATCATTGTCATGCAGGAAGCATACGGTCATATAATCGTAGGTTCCGTCGGCATAAAGCACCGGCGCGGAACTTTGGAACCAAACTGCGTTGCAGGAAATTTCCGTCGCGTCGATACGGACGATCTGACCGTTGAACGGCGCACGTACCGCACCTTCCATCGGATAGATGTCAAGCGCGTTCTGTTCCATATGGGAATACTCGTCAAACGCGCCCTGCGTAACGACGAGGGATTCAGCAACAAAAATCGCAAGTTCACGGCCTTCGGAGTTCATGATTCCCTGACGCTTGAAATTCCACGTCGGCACTCCTGCTGCCGCATCGGCGAGAACAACGCCCGCGCCGTTTGCACCGGCATTGCTGCAGGCGAGGTATTTATTCCCGCGGTCAGCGGAAACAATGCTCCACGAACCGTCCGCGGAACCCTCGATGTAGAATTCCATCGCGTTCTTTGAAGTCGAACTGTACAGACCGGCATTAGTTCCGCCTGCAGCCGCTCCGATGACGCGTCCGAAGCCGCTCCGGGAAGCTGCAGAGTAAATATAATAGGTCCCACGTTCCGTCCGTTCGATACGGAAACTCTGGGTAATATCGTCGGTCGCCTCCCAAACGGTGACTCCAACGCCCTCATAGTCGGTATTCGCACCGGTGGAAGCGACATTGAGCGCCTTTCCGGTGTCGGCGGCAGTAATGGTGTAATAGCCGTCGGGGATGATCCAGTCGATGCTGTAGCCGACCGCGTCAAGGAAAACGGCGGTTTCGGCGGTATCGTCATCCCAGAGCATGAATACCGCGTCCTGGTATTCCATAGAGCCGTTCTGAACGAGCACATCGGACATCACGCGGCACGAATCTTTCATCGTGGTACGAAGGGTATTGTACATCGCGAGAGCGGCACCGCCGCGCGTAAGCGGCTCGTCCTCTTCCGTGACGCAGATCCCTATCTTCCTCCCATGTTCCGCCGCGTTAAGGTAGGAATAATCGCCTTCCTTCATACGGTAACCGAGCGAATAGAGCATATAACTCATAAAACGTTCGGGCGTTTCCGCAAAATTCGGTTCAAACATCGGCCCGAACACGCCATCGAGCAGATCATCGAGCAGACCGACCGAGTAAAGATACCCGACATAAGCGGACGCCCATTCCGGCACGTCATAAAACGGATGCGCACACTTCATCTGAAGCGCCTGTTCTTCCATTCCCATCATCCGTACCGCCAATACCGCCGACTCGACTCTCGTCAGACCTTTTCCAAGCGCAAAATCGATCCCGCCGTTCATATTGGTTCCGGTTCCGTTGAGCATTCCGAGATAATACAGACGCAGCGCCGCGTCCTCCTGCGAAAGCTCCGCTCCCGCCGCGATCTTCGAGTCCAGAGGAACAAGCGTTTCTTCTGTTCCCGCATTCACACCGACCGCTCCGGCAGCAGGTACCATCGTCAGTACCGCCAACACCGCCGCAAGACCCCGTCCAAGCTCTTTTTTCCAACCCATGATCTATATCGTTCCTTCTTTTATCTTATTATTTCAGAATATACCATTTTATATTATATCGCATTTCCGTGATTTCGTCAATAGAAGATTCCCGGAAATTAAAAGGGAACCTTTCCGATGAAAAGGTTCCCTTCATGAAACGATCTTTTATTCGAAATACTGCATCATCTGATCCAGCTTCTTGTTGATCGCCTTGGTCTGCTTCTGGAGAGAAGAAGCAAGGTTGATATCCTTGGAATAGATCTGGTTGCGGAACATGTAGGGGAGGTTAGCGAGGTAAGTACCGAACTGGAACGCGAATTCGCAGCGGCGGCCGTCCATGATAAGGTCGACCATCTGAGCGGTTTCGGGGTCTTCGGAGTACTTGTTTTTCAGAGCGGTGTCATAGTAAACCGGGAATACAGTCTTGTAGGATTCCGCGTTGAGAGCTTCCATCACGATGCCCATGAAGTCGTAGCTGGTTTCGGGAAGGGTCTTCGGCACGCCGAATACGGAGAACTGGTCCATGGAGATGGTGTAGTACGCTTCCTGCGCTTCGTCGTACTTCGGGTACGGGAGAATACCGTACGCATAGTCCACGTCACGGAGTTCCTGGAATGCGGATTCAAACATCAGCTGCATGATGCCCACATTGCCCGCGACGTTTTCAGCCTTGCCGTCCGCTTCGGACATGAAGTGGAATGCGCCGTTGTTGCCGACAAGGTGGTTGATGATCTTTTCAAGCGCGGTGAATACCTTTTCGGTGCCAAGCTGAACGGTGATCTCGTTGGTTTCCGGATCGTAGGTCGTCAGACGTTCGCCGATCGCGTCAACCCATACGTCGGTGCCGTGGTATACCCAGAAACCGTAACCGAACGTGTCACCGAGGCTCTTCTGACCGTCGCCGTTCGTGTCTTCGTAAATGTTGCCGGAAATTTCAATGAACTTATCAAGTGTCCAGCCGCCCTCAAATACGATGCCGTACAGATCGGACGGATTGTAGCCGTAATTCGACATCAGATCCTGGTTGAAGAATTCCGCGAAGGTGTAGGTCAGCGCGGTGATCGAAAGGTCACCCATGATGCAGAACAGCTTGCCGTTGATCGTCGCACCGTCGTTGGAAAGCTGGTTCCACCACGGCTGGGTCTGGTCGATATGGGGCATGTCGTTCCAGTTCAGATAGGAACCCGCCGAGATCGGCGTAGATGCTACGTACTGGTGATGTTCCACGATTTCGCATGCGTCGTCACCGGAGGTAACGAGCGTGCCGATTTCGCTCTGGGGAGAGCCGGTCAGAATGGTCGTGATCTTGGTGTCAAAGCGTTCTTCAATCTTCAGGTTACGGTTGTAAACGGCGTCACTCGTCGCTTCGCCAGTCAGTTCGTCCGTAACAAACTGGAAGTTCTTCTGTTCGGACGTCAGGATACGGAATTCCTTGCCGTCAAACTTCTGATCCGGAAGATTGTCCGGGATCGCCAGTCTTGCTTCCGCTTCGGAAAGTTCTTTTTCCGTTTCTTCCGCCACCACTTCTTCACCCGCAGAGGGTGCGTCCGCCGTAACATTTTCCTGTGCCGCATCATTGTTCTCCGTGCTTTCCGAACATGCGGTAAACGCCGGAAGAACCATGAACAGCGCGAGGATCAGCGTAAGAATTCTCTTTTTCATTGCAGTAATACTCCTTATCTTTTTCGTTTAAAAGTTTTTGAAAAGGGGCTTGGGGAGAAACTTTTTTCAAAAAGTTTCTCCCCAATTATCCCATTACTTTTCGATAGCAGCCACACGGGTCTGAGCCGCCTTCAGGCGAGCCGCGTCGAACTTTTCGCGGCGGTCAAAGGCATAGATACCGTTCTTTTCCTGGTAAACGTCAGTGAGCTGTGTGTAGCAGTACGCGCACATCTTCGGGTTGTCGAGAAGGACCTTGGTCAGACCTTCAAAGCGTTCGTAGAACTCTTCGAGCGTCTTCGGTGCTTCGCCGTAACCCCATGCTGCGCCGTGGTCTTCGTCCAGATTCCAGTAGATGCCGCCGAATTCGGAAACGAAGTAGGGCTGACCTTCCTGATAAGGCATGTCGTCCTTCGGGAAGTTGTACCAGATCGGACCTTCGCCGGTCGCGAGACCGCGGTGATGTTCTTCGAGTTCGGCAGGATTCTGCGTGTAGTCGTGAACGTCGTAAATGTCGGTGATTACGTGAACATATCCGGAAGAGTCGATGATCGGACGCATCGGATCAATCGCGCGGGTTGCCGCATACATCGTACGGAACGTCTGGAAATTGCGGCGCGGACCGGTTTCGTTGAAGGGACACCAGCCGACGATCGCGGGATGGTTGTAATCGCGTTCCACTTCCGCAAGCCATTCGGGCATGATGGAAAGAAGCGCTGCAGGATTGGATTCGTCCAGCCCCCAGTTCGGGAATTCGCCCCAGAGCAGATAGCCTGCTTTGTCTGCAAAATACAGCAGATAGGGTTCGAATACCTTCATGTGCAGACGTGCGCCGTTGAAGCCAACCGCCATAGACATTTCAACGTCCTTCTTCAGGTCGTCGAGCGTCGGAGCGGTGTAAATACCGTCCGGATAATAGCCCTGGTCAAGAACCAGTCTCTGATATACCGGCTTGCCGTTGATTTCGATCGCATAGCCGTTGATGCGTACGTCGCGCATACCGAAATAGCTCTGTACGGTATCGCATCCCGCAGTTACGGTCAGGTCGTAGAGATTCGGTTCGCCGACATTCCACAGCTTCGGTTCGGGGATAGCCACGCGGATCTTCGCATGCTTGCCGAGAACCTTCGCCTTGCCGCAGGCAACGTGTTCGCCGCCGAAGGATACACACGCGCTCACTTCGTCGATCGCGCAGTACTTGCCCTCGAGAGAAACGAGAATTTCAACTTCTTCCGCCAGAACGTCGGGAGTGATCTTCAGATTCTTGATATAGTTTGCCGGAACGTATTCCATCCATACCGTCTGCCAGATACCGGTGCAGCGGGTGTAGTGACAGCCTCTGTTGTAATAACTGTGGTAAACCTGCTTGCCGGTCGGCTGGAGATTACTCTTGCCGTTGTCTTCCGCGAATACAACGATGGTGTTTTCGCCTTCGGTCACGATGTCGGTCACATCCATTACGAACGGCGTGTAGCCGCCGGTGTGATCGCCGACCTTCTTGCCGTTGACGTAAACTACGCTGTAGTAGTCAACCGCGCCGAAGTGCAGCAGAATGCGGCCTGCCGCCTTGTCCCATCCTTCAGGAAGGGTCACGGTGCGTCTGTACCAGCATGCGGGGATAAAGTCCACGTATTCAATGCCGGAGAGCTTGGATTCGGGAACGAACGGTACAACGATTTCACGTTCGTACTTCGGAGCTTCCCACATCTTTCTTTCGCGGCCGGAATTGCCGAAGTCGAAGGCAAATTCCCAGGTACCGTTGAGGTTCACCCACGATTCATCGCCGCGAACAAGCGTCGGACGCGGATACTCAGGTCTCGGAATAGACATAATCAGTCCTCCTGTATATAAAAATTTGGTTTCAGAACTCACTTCACATCATCTGTGTAGATCCCGGTGATGCCCATCGCAAAGTACAGCTGCTGTTCCTGCTCCCCGTTGACGGTGTGGATGTACAGCGGCGTACCGGATGTCTGCATCCCCTGGACATAGCCGTTCACCGTACACAGTTCATACGAGAACGTGAACCCGATCAGCGGATGCGTCTTCGAAAAATACCCGAGGGACTTCCAGTCCACCTTCGGTCCCCAGTCGAGCCGGTACAGAGTGTAGACGATGTACTCAAATCCCAGTTCCCGAACCGCGTCGTATTCGCTTTCATCGTAGATCTGCACGATGAACCGGTTCTTGAGATCGGGTGCATAGTCCGCGATCGCCGCGACGCCGGCAAGGTTGTCATCCTTGATGTCCGTCACGATGTACGTCCCGTCGTTCTCACGCAGAAAATCGACGATGTCGCCGAGCCAGATCGGGGTGAAATTCCGGTAGATCTTACATTCCAGAAATTCGTCGAGCGTCAGCGGCACATTGTTCGTGATCTCGTCCGCGTATTCGGTGTACCAGTCGTGGATGCACGCAAGATATCCGTCGGATGTGAAGTTGAAGTCGATCTCAATGACCTCGCATCCGGCGTCCGCACACTGCTGTAAGCCTTCCAGCGAATTCGAACCGTCGTAGGTGCGCGTGTTCCCATCCTTGTCAACTCCGGTCAGCCGTCCCGCCGCATGGATGATATACTGCATATCCTCCCGGATGGCGGCAGCCTCTTCCGGATTCGTATAGTCCGGATACAGCGGCTCCGGTTCCGCCGGAGCGCAGGAAACCATGCCGAAAGTCAGCACCGCCGCCGTGACCGCGCAAATCGTACGTGTCCAGTTCATTTTTAATCTCCTTCAGAAATAAATTGAAAGGCGGAGGAAAAACTCCTCCGCCTGCCAATGATAAATTATCAATTTCAGAAATGTAAACACGTCAGTGTTTACCAATTTAACGCTACGCGTTAAATTGTTTATTCAGCATCTTCTGCTTCATCAGCAGCATCTTCTGCTTCTTCGAGAAGAGCGCGGATGGAGAGACCAACCTGATGGTTTTCGTTGTTGATGGAAGTGATCTTAGCGGTTACAACCTGACCAACTTCGAGAACTTCGTCGGGCTTAGCGATCTTGTGATCGGTGATCTGGCTGATGTGGATGAGACCATCGCAGCCGGGAACGATTTCAGCGAATGCGCCGAAGGGCATCAGGCTTACAACCTTAACTTCCGCAACATCACCTTCCGCATACTTGGTGGTGAAGATGTACCAGGGGTTCATTGCTTCGGTCTTGTAACCGAGGGAGATTCTGCCCTTTTCGCGGTCGAATGCCTTAACGTATACGTGGATCTTGTCACCGATAGCAACAACTTCGGACGGATGCTTTACGCGTCTCCAGGACAGTTCAGAGGTATGTACCATACCGTCTACGCCGCCGAGGTCAACGAATGCACCGAAGTCGGTAAGGCTCTTGACTTCGCCGTCGTATTCCTTGCCTTCTTCGATTTCTGCCCAGAAAGCGTCTTCGCGTGCCTTGCGTTCTTCACGGAGTACGGCACGGATGGAAGCGTAAGCTCTCTTGCGGCCTTCGCCCTGCTTGATTTCGATGATCTTAACCTTCTGAGTGGTGTTAACGAGAGCGTTCAGATCGCCGTCCTTCGGAACACCGGTAAGGGATGCGGGGATGAATACGCGAACGGAGTTGATGTTGATGATAACGCCGCCCTTAACAACTTCTACAACCTTACCTTCGAGGGTAACGCCGGTTTCGCTTGCTTCAACGATGCCGAGCCAGTTTGCTTCGGAATCTACTCTGGTCTTGTCGAGGGTAGCAATACCGTCGATATCGCTTACCTTGATAACCTTAGCCTTTACAACGTCGCCGAGCTTGTAGATTGCATCAAGCTTTGCCTGCGGGTCGGAAGTAGCCTTATCGTGCGCGATGACACCGGTGGTCTTGGTGCCGAGGTCGAGGTGGATCTCATTCGGGTAGATCGCGGTAATAACGCCTTCGACGATATCTCCTGTATTTAAAGTTTTGATGGACGCTTCGAGAAGCTCAGCAAATGTCTGCTCATTCATGGTTTGATATACCTCCTGTATTAAACTGTTCGGTGTCGATGCACCGGCAGTTATTGACATAATAGATTGTGGTTCGACACGTATGTGTTTACAGTCTTCTGCGCCGCCCACAAAATATACATTCCTGCAATACTTGGCTGAAATATCACGGAGCTTTCCTGAATTCGAGCTGTCTGAACTTCCGATAACCAGCATAATATCGGACTCTCGGGCAAGGCTGGCTGCTTCTTCCTGACGTAATTGTGTCACCTTACATATTGTATCAAAAATGTCGGCGTTTGTATAGCCCTTTTTGATAAAATTTATACTTTTTTTCCATTCTGATAAATTTTGTGTAGTTTGCGCCGCAATCGCTATGGATTTTGCACAATTTTCATTCATCCTGTACAACTTTTCCCACGATTCCAGCGCAGCCGCATCCGGAAGGACGTATTTTTCGCCTTCCGCACAGCTCATGATCCCCTCCACTTCGGGGTGAGTCTCCGTGCCGAGCAGGATAAAGATGCGGCCCTCTCCCGAATTTTCGCGTGCGATGCGGCGTACCTTTTCCACATACGGGCAGGTACAGTTGAGGAGAGTGAAGGTTTCGTTCCGGTCCGCGCATTCCGTAAGGACGCGCACGACCTCCGCAAGTTCCCCGTGCGCCCGGATGACGACGGAGATGCGTTCCCCGCGGTCGGCGGCTTCGATCACGGCAGGAATATCTTCCCGCCCGATCTCGCCCACGCCGCAGGATTTGATATGATTGATGTAGTGATCGTTGTGGATGATCCGCCCGAGCGTGTACACCCGGCGTCCCATATTTTCCTGTTTCGCACGTTCGATCTCCGCTTCCAGCGCGTCGGTCGCATTCTTGACGCCGAAACAGAATCCCGCGTGCTTCGCGATTCTTATTTCCATAAATCAGTCATTCTTCTCCGGCAGGGCAGGTTTCTCCCCCGCGGAAAGTTCGTTTTCCCCGTATTTGATTTCGCAGATGTGACGGAAGATGATCTGCGACGCCTGCGTGTATTCCGTCATACCGCCCTTTACGAACGCCAGATCCTCAAAACGGAGAGGCTTGCCGAACGTGACAGTGTTCTTCCGGAACATGCCCGTCTTGCCGCGCTTGCTGTCGAGGAAGACCGGAACGACCGGCGCCTTCGAACGATACGCGATCATGCCGACTCCCGACTTGATCTCCGTGGTGCGCGGATCCTGTCCGCCGTACCGGTGTCCCTGCGGGAAAATACCGATCAGCTCTCCCGCTTCTATCAGTTCGATCGTCTTCTTGATACTGCTGACGTCCGGACCGCCGCGGTTCACGGGATATGCTCCAAGTGCCCTGATCAGCGGAGCGAGGAGCGGAATTTTGAACAGCTCCTTCTTCGCCATATAGCACACCTGCCGCTTCGCTGCTGCCGATATAATCAGCACGTCCGAAAACGCCGTGTGATTCGACGCCACGATCGCACCTTCTGCGGGGATATTTTCCACGCCGTGCGCTTCGATGCGGTAGAGAGCCGACACCGCCGGCTCAAATGTTTTGTAAATCCACTGATAAAATGTCATAGTAAACCCCAATGTCCCGGATTATTTTTCCAGATACTGCTTCATCAGACCGATGATATAGTCCGCCGAACCTTCCACATCGTACGGGCCGTTGTCGAAAATAACGGCATCGTCCGCCGGTCTAAGGGGAGCCGCGTCGCGTTCGCTGTCCTGCTTGTCGCGCGCGATGATCGCTTCGAGAACGTCGTCTAAGTTCACGTCCATGCCGCGTTCGACCTGTTCCTTGTAGCGCCGCTTCGCACGTTCTTCCGCGGACGCCGTCATGAACACCTTGATTTCCGCGTTGGGCATAATGACCGTTCCGATATCGCGGCCGTCCATGATGACGCCGCCCTCATCCGCGAGCTTCTTCTGCATGTCGAGCAGATACGCCCGTACTTCCGGGATCTTCGATACCGCCGACGCATACACGGAACCGGTCTCCGTACGGATGCGTTCCCCCACGGGTTCCCCGTGAAGCAGTACGCACTGCACGCCGTCCCGGTAGGTCAGTTTGATGTCAATGGTATCGAGCAGGGCGATGATGCCCGCCGTGTCATCGGTCGCCACGCCGTTTTCGTATGCGTACAAACCGACGGTGCGGTAAAGCGCACCCGTGTCCACATAGATCAGTCCGGTCTTTGCCGCGACCGCCTTGGCGATCGTACTTTTTCCGGCACCGCTCGGACCGTCCAGTGCCACGCGAAGTTTACTGAATTCCATAGTTCTCACCAATTTATATCCAATCCTCAGAATTTTTCAAGCAGATTGTTCGGACGCCCGCCGCCGAACGCCCGGAAGAAATCGTCCGCGGTTCCGGAGAGCTTCACTCCGTCCATGTAGGAGGCACGCCGCGCGTCGAACCGTTCGCCGCCGAGCAGGATGCGCGACAGTGCGGGAACGCCGAGCGAGAGATCGTACGGCGAATCAAACGGCAGCCGCATGACCTGCGCCTCACCGCGCACATATTCGACCGCATAAACGCCGCGGTTGTACGCCAGCGGATCGTCGATCTGCAGACGGAAATGCCCGAACTCGTCGGGGTAGACCGTGTTCTCCAGAAGTATCTGCGGCAGGAGCACGCGCCCCATCGCGCCGCTTTCCAGACTGTATTCCGTGTCCACGTATTCGCCGAGCATCAGTTCGAGTTCACTGTCCGGAGGGAGTTCGCGGAATTTGAACTCGCTGACCTGTCCTTCGAACATCCGCAGGAACCCGAGAATTCCGCGCAGCGCATCCGGAGAGGTATAGCAGAGTTCGCTGACATTCATTACCCCATCCTCACACCGGAAGGTCGCGAGCGCCGCAGGCGTTTCACCGTCATACCAGACATAGGTCAGCTTCTGGGACTTGTGCGGCTTGGCAGAATATGCCCAGGCGTTCGAACGCCGGAACATGCAGTCGTATCGTTCCGCGTACGCGTTGTAGACCGCGAGCATCTCCTCCTTCTTCACCGGTCCGTCCTTGATGTACATCTTCGCGGATGTATTTCGAGGAAATTTTTCCAGTACATACGCCGGAACCTTGATCCGCATCCGCTTCATCACACGTTCGTAGCCGTACTGACGATAATAGTTGTAGGAAAACGGATAGAGGAAACTCGTCGCCCATCCGCGTTCCGGAGCGAGACGGAAGATCTCGCCGAAAATCGCGCAGATCGCGCCCATTCTGCGGTATTCGGGAAGAGTGGCAACTCCGCCGATGCCAACGGACTTGTATGACTTTCCGTAGTAAAAACTGTCGTACTCGGGGGTAAAAATGGTCGCGATCAGCGTTTCGCCGTCGTCGAGGAAGGCACCGTAAACTTCATCCTCCAGCCCGCCGCCGTCGGATTCTTCCATATCATAAGAGGACGAGAAGGCAAGGCTCTGGATCGCGTCCAGCTTACCGTTTTCGTCCGGCCGCAGTCTTCGTACAATCATAGTATTCCCCTTTCCCGTTCGGTTATTTCGTTTCGTTATTCTTCTTATTCAAAATCCCAGCACCGTTCCGCTGCCGCTGTCCCTGCCGCACGTGCGGTCGAGAACGCAAGCTGTAAATTATAGCCTCCGGTGTACGCATCCACGTCGATCAGTTCGCCGCATACGAAAATACCGGGATGATTCTTCAGTTCCATTGTTTTCGGACTGATCTCCTTCACGTCCACACCGCCGGAGGTCACGATCGCCTCGTCCACGGGACGGAACGCCTTCGGCGTCAGTGTATACTCCTTCAGCACTTCCCCGAGCTTCAGCCGTTCCGCACGGGTAACAGCGGACACCTTCTTGCGCGGATCAATACCGGAACGCTCGATCACGTACGGAATCAGTTTCTGCGGAAGAAGATCGGACAGTGCGTTGATGAAATCGCGCGCCGCGTACTTGGCGAAGTCGGAAAGTATCCGTTTGTCCAGCTCCTCCGCCGACAGCGCCGGCTTGAAGTCAACCGCCAGACGGTACGACTCCACAGGATGCTTCTGCATGTTCGACGACGCGGACAGCACGAGCGGTCCCGACACGCCGAAATGCGTGAGAAGCATCTCTCCGAGTTCGGTATACACCACATCGTCCCCATGATATACGGTCAGCGTGACATTCTTCAGCGTCAGACCGGTCAGAGGCGAGCAGTCCTCCTCGGTCACGATCGGCACGAGCGAGGGCTTGAGCGGCGTGATACCGACCCCTATTTTCCGGAGCATCCGGTGACCGTCCCCGGTCGAACCCGTACCGGGATAGGAGACCCCGCCGGTCGCCACGATGACGGAGCGGTACACCGCTTCCCCTTTCGGGGTCTTCACAGTCACACAGCCGTCGGCTTCCGTAATTCCTTCGACCCGCACGCCGTACAGCACCTTCACGCCGTACGTTTTCATCGTGCGGACAAGAGCGTCGGAGATATCCGCTGCCTTGTCGGAGACGGGGAACACACGGCGTCCGCGTTCCGTCTTGAGAGGAACACCGGCGTTTTCAAAAAACGCCATCGTATCCGCCGGTGTGTACCGGTTGAGAACACCGTAGAGGAATTTCGAATTATTCAGCACCGCGTCGAGAACTTCCCGCGCCGTGCAGTTGTTGGTAACGTTGCAGCGTCCCTTGCCGGTGATGCGGAGCTTCTTCCCCGCGAAGGGATTCCGTTCGTACACTGTGACCGACGCGCCGGTTTCCGCCGCCGCAATGGCAGCCATCATTCCGGCCGCGCCGCAGCCGATGACGGCAACGTCCTGTATTTCCTGATGATTTGTCATATATGCTTCTCCCGTGTTTCCGCACTGGTATACACGTTGTATTCCTTCCAGACGTTCTCAAGCCGTTCCAGCGTTTCGGTGATCTCGGCATTTTTCTTCTTGCCGATGGTAGCGATCAGCGCATTGATGACACTCATGGGCGCGACGAGCGAGTCGACGAAGGACGCCATCTCACTCTTTGCGATCAGCGCGACGGTGGCATGCTCTACAATAGGAGAAGACATGCTGTCGGTAATGGCGATTACATTTGCACCGGTCTTGGAAGCATATTCGGTCGCGTTGACGATACCGGTCGTGTATCGCGGGAAACTGATTGCGATGAACACATCCTCCTCGTGTACCTTCATGAGATGTTCAAAGATCTCACTGCCGCCCGCGGGACGGATGAGCCGGACATTGTCAAAGAGAAGTCCGAAATAATAATTCATGAATTCGGCGAGAGCCGCAGAGGAGCGCATACCGAGGATATAGATATTCTTTCCCGAAAGGATAAGATCGACAGCTTTTTCGAAGGAAGCACGGTCGATGGTATCCAGTGTTGCTTTGATTTTTTCCGCATCAGTGAGAAGCACATGATCGAGAATCTCATTTTCGTCCATGCGGAAGTTCACCGCCTGCATTCTCTGAACGGTGGTCAGCTTGACACGTACGGTTTCACGAATTTTGGCCTGAAGACCGGGGTAGCCGTCGAACCCCATTTCATTGGCAAAGCGTACGACGGTGGACTCCGAAACGCCGACTTCAGCCCCGAGGGCGGAAGCAGTCATATAGGCAGCCTTATCGTAATTGTCGATAATGAAGCGTGCGATAAGGCGCTGTCCTTTGGAAAGCCCCGGGATAGAGGCTTCGATTTGTCCGATAAAGTCAAGGCCATGTTTGTTTTCCACGTTGATATTAACCAATCCTTGTTTTGAGTCAATTTTCCTGATGGTATATGAAGACTTAATTGATGTATTATACCTTATGAGGGGGGCAAAGTCAACGTGGATTTTGTAAATAAACACCCCTTTGGGATGTGAAGGAAGAAAAACGCCTGAAGGCGTTTTTCAAATTTTATGCCGCACCGCAGGTGCAAAAACAAAAGGGTGCCGTTTCCGACACCCTGCAAAAATCAAATATCATTTGCGGTATTATTCCGCTTTCTTCTCGGGAATAATCAAACCATAGCTGCCCGCGTTTCTCTTGTATACCACGCAGGTATCACCGGAATCCGCGTCTTCAAATGCGTAGAACGCGTGTCCGAGGAGGTTCATCTGGAGGATCGCTTCTTCCGGAGTCATCGGCTTCAGCGGGAACGACTTCACACGAATGTCAAAGTCTCCTTCTTCTTCTACCGGCGCTGCCGCCGCTTCTTCCACTGCCGCTTCCGCTGCCGCAAACGTCGACTTCATTCTCTTTTCCAGTCTCGTCTTGTTCTTGCGGATCTGTCCTTCGATTACATCAATGCAGCGGGTGAGGGATGTTCTGAATTCTGCACTCGTCTCTTCCGCACGGAAGAGAGTTCCTCCAACTGAGATGGTAAGCTCCACGCACTCGTCGTCACGAATCCTGCGGAAAGTGACTGCGGCGTCGGCTCCCCGCGGGAAGTAGCGGTCAAATTTTGCCAGCTTCTTCTCAACCAGAGCCTTCAAGTCATCACGAACGTTTACCTGTCTTGCAATAATAGAGATATTCATGATTCTACCACCTTTTTGAGTATTTGCGGTCCGTCACGGTCTCCCGTTCCTTTCCGCATTTTTATTATACCATATTCACCCCCGTAAAACCATATACATTTTGTGAACTTTTACCGCAAATATGAATTATTTTATCGGTTTTAATATGTATTTCCACCACAACAAAGTGAATATTTTCCATTTCATCCATACTATATTCACTCATGTACTCCATTTCCATCCCCGCATATGACTATTTTTCCATATCACATCAAACAAATGCATGAATATTTGTTATTTTGTTGTTTTACGACAAAAAATCATTCATTAAAATGAAAACATTTTGTGCAGGTGAAAATTGACACTTTTTTTTCTACGTGATATAATGTGTAGTAGCGGAATATACACGCAAAGCATCGTCGAAACTCTTTTATGGTATCCGCAATATTCCGCAGATTCAGAAAAACAGATATTATAAAAATTTATAATCCTTATAAAATCACAGCGGGTGCAGGAAAAAAGCCTGCCGTTTCCCGCACGATCGGAGGACAAAATGAGAGAAAAGTTAAAATGTGCCGTCATCGGCGCGACAGGTATGGTCGGTCAGCGTTTCCTGACCCTGCTCGAAAACCATCCCTACTTTCAGGTAACCGGCGTTGTTGCCAGCCCGCGTACCGCCGGAAAGACCTATGAAGAAGCTGTCTCCGGACGCTGGAAGATGGCAGTGCCGATTCCGGAAGAAGTTCGCAAGATGGTCATCATCAATTCCGAAAACATTGACGAAGTAAAAGCGATCGCAGACTTTGTTTTCTGCGCCGTTGACCTGCCGAAGGACGAAACCCGGGCCCTCGAAGAAGCGTACGCGAAGGCAGAACTCCCGGTAATTTCCAACAACTCCGCACACCGCTGGACGAGCGATGTTCCGATGGTGATTCCGGAAATCAACGACAACCACCTCGAAGTTATCGAAAGCCAGCGCAAGCGCCTCGGTACGACAAAGGGCTTCATCGCGGTCAAGCCGAACTGCTCGATCCAGAGCTACGTTCCTATGCTGACCCCCCTTCTGAAGTACGGTCTGAAGAAGGTTCTCGTAACGACCTATCAGGCAATCTCCGGCGCCGGCAAGAACTTCGAAACCTGGCCGGAAATGGTAGACAACATCATTCCCTACATTGGCGGCGAAGAAGAAAAGAGCGAAACCGAACCCCTCAAAATCTGGGGTGAAGTCCGCAGCGGCACGATTGTTCCGGCAAAGGACATCGTGATCACCACCCAGTGCATCCGCGTTCCCGTGACCGACGGTCACACCGCAGCTGTCTTCATGTCCTTCGAAAACACGCCTCCGCGTGAAACCATCCTGGAAGAATGGGCAGGCTTCCGCGGCGTTCCGCAGATTCTCGAACTCCCCTCCGCACCGAAGCAGTTCATCACCTACTGCGAAGAAGACAACCGTCCCCAGATCAAGCTCGAACGCAACCTCTATAACGGTATGGGCATCTCCGCCGGCCGTCTCCGCCCCGACACCCTCTTCGACTACAAGTTCGTCGGCATGTCCCACAACACCCTCCGCGGTGCCGCAGGCGGCGCCGTCCTCATCGCCGAACTCCTCGCTCGTCAGGGTTATCTCGACTAATCTTCCACAGAGCTGCAGATTCTTATCTGCGGCTCTTTTTTTGTTGAAGGGGAGAAAGTGCGGGGGTGGAGTGAAGGGGAAACGCGCTTTCTTGAAAGAAAGCTGCGCAAAGAACTTTATACTGCGGCAGCCGGATTTGGTAGCTGATATGATATAGAAGGGGAAAAGGGGAAAATTTTCGGTGGAGTACGGCTTAAATTTGTTCGGGCGATAGCCATATAGTCATAAAGATCATGAGAAATAGTGGAGCGACTTCTCAAAACTCCGTTTTGTTCAGCGCTCGACACTTCCGTATACTGGATTCAGTGCGCCCTTATAGAATTCAGCTACTGTAAGTATAACACCGCACTCCTTG